>CAJQOB010000239.1 GCA_905479845.1 uncultured Flavobacteriales bacterium | reverse complement strand
AATGAGATTTCGGAGACTCCAAAAGCGAATCGATTCAAGCCCATGGTAAGATTTATCGGGCCGTTTACTCTTGAAGCTGGAGGACGCGCGAAACATTCTGTTGATATTCCGAATTACGTTGGATCTGTCCGCGTTATGGTGGTTGCTCAAAACAAGGGAGCTTACGGAAAAGCCCAAAAAACGGTAACAGTCAAACAACCTGTAATGGTGCTGGCGACCTTACCCAGATTGATCGGTCCAACGGAGGAGTTAAGTGTCCCAATTACCATATTCGCAATGGAAGATCATGTGAAAGAAGTAAATGTTGAAGTGACAACCAACGATTTTCTACTGCTTAAAAAGAAGCAGTACAGCGTTCAATTCAATAAGGCGGGAGATCAAGTTGTCAATGTTCCAATTAAGGTCGCAAAGAAACTAGGAATAGGGAAATTCAAAGTTACAGCCCGATCGGGGAATGAAGTATCTTATCATGAAATTGAAGTCGATGTTCGAGCCCCCAATCCAATTATTTACGAAGGTGACGAATATTCTTTGGAACCGGGAGAGGAGAAGTCATTTCCGATCTCATTTACTGGTTTGCAGGGATCAAATCGAGCGACATTTGAAGTTTCTCAGATTATACCAATCGGACTTAATAAACGCCTCGATTATTTGATTCAGTATCCTCACGGCTGCATTGAACAAACAACTTCATCGGTTTTTCCTCAGTTGTTTTTGAATCAGATAATCGAACTTGATAAAAAAGATAAAGACAGAATTACCTCAAATGTTAAAAATGGAATTCAGCGTATCGCTTCGTTCCAAACTTCCGATGGTGGTTTTGCTTATTGGCCGGGCAACTACGATTCCGATGCTTGGGGGACGAACTACGCTGGACACTTTTTGATCACTGCTGAAAAACTTGGATATACAGTTCCTGCTCAAATGAAGTCGGCGTGGGTTTATCATCAGAAGAATGCTGCAAATGATGTTGTTCTCACCGATTACAATGAAGTAACGCAAGCGTATCGTTTGTACACGCTTGCCTTGAGTGGAAATGCAGAATTGAGCGCCATGAACCAAATGCGGGAGCGTGGAGGTTTGAACAATGCCGCAAAATGGAGACTCGCAACTGCTTACTATTTAGTTGGACAAAAGGAAGTGGCACGAAACATGACGAAACACTTGCCGATCACAGACGGGGGAGAAGATTCGTATCGCTATTCCTATGGATCTGGGGTGCGAGATCGAAGTATGATTTTAGAGTCGCTTTCTCTGATGAAGGATGAAACTCGTTCGAAGAAATTGGTCACAGAGCTGTCGCAAAAAATGAATTCAGATCATTGGTATAGCACGCAAACAACTGCTTATACTTTGTTAGGGATTTCGACGTACTACGGAACTTTAGACTCAGACGGAGGATTGAATTATTCCTATGGTTTGAACAAGGAAAAATTGAAAAAGGTTCAAGCGACATCGAGTATTCATCGCGTGATGTATACGGACAAAGATTTCAAGAAGAAAGGAACGATCAAGCTGAAAAATACGGGGAAAACTAAGCTCTTTGTTAAGGTCGTTTCTGAGGGGATTCCATTGGAATATGACTTACCGAAAAAGCAGAACAATCTGCAATTGATGCTGGTCTATCGCGACATGGACGGAAGGCTTCTAGATCCTGCAAAATTGAAGCAAGGAATGGATTTCAAGGCCGATGTTACGGTTACAAACCCAGGAAAGAAAGGTGATTTGACAGAGATTGCATTGAGTCATTTGTTCCCGAACGGATGGGAGATTCACAACACTAGATTATACGGTGGAGGACGAAACAACCAAATCGATTACCAAGATATTCGCGATGATCGTGTTTATTCCTACTTCGATTTACCTTCTGGAGAATCAAAAACGATTTCGATCCAATTGAATGCGGCTTACCTCGGGAAGTTTTATCATCCAGCTGTTCAGGTTGAGACGATGTATGATCATCTGATTAATGCTACGTTGCCTGGAAAGTGGGTTGAGGTCGTGGAGTAATTGGATTTGGCTGCGCATCTGGATTTTTGGAGTGCTTTGCACTTGGATTTTGAGTCAATCAAAGTACCTCCAACTATCCAACCAACCTAAAGCGCTCCAATCATCTCCAAAACAACCGATCTTTTCCTTACGGAAACAGGTACTTCAGACTGATCTGTCATTAACAAGTAACCGCCGTCTCCCTTGATGAATTCACGGATGTATTTCATGTTGACTAAATGCGACTGATGAACACGGTAAAACCCTTGGTCGCTCAGAAGGTCATCGAAGTCTTTTAAGGTTCGAGTCACGACGATGCGAGCTCCATCAATGAAAAAGAAAGTCGTATAGTTGATATGACTTTCGCATCGAACAATTTCGTCAATGTTCACGATGTTAATTTTATCTTGAGCGTGCAGTGCCAATCGTTTTGTGGGGCGTTCGCTGTTCTTGAGTGAGTCACTTAATAATTTATATTTCGCGTCTTCGTTCAAGTAGTTTTCTCGGAAGCGTTGCAATGCTGCTTTTAAATCGTCGGGATCAACAGGTTTAACCAAATAATCAATCGCCGCATACCGAAAAGCCTTGATTGCGTGAGCATCCGAAGCAGTGATGAAAATGATCTTGAAATTGATTTCTGGTAAGATGTCGAGTAAATCAAACCCGCTTCCATCTTGCATTTGAATATCTAAGAAAAGGATGTCAGGTTGTACAGTTCGGAGCAATTTTGCGCCACTGACAACACCTTCGGCTTCACCAATAACCTCAATGTCTTTTGCGTAAATCGATAAATCTTTTTTGAGCGTCGTTCTTGCTTGCTCAAGGTCGTCAATAATAAGTGCTTTGATCATGTTTAGTCGATTGATAGGTGTAATATAATTTCAGTTCCTGCCGAATTTCCCTCGACATCTTGGAGGTCGTTGATGATTAATTCTCCAATACCTTTTTCGCGTTTGAGGACATCTAATCGTTCTTTGGTAACACTTAGTCCTGCAGATGTGTGATAGGTTTCCTTGCTTTCTTCGTTTAATTTCCCTGAACGTTTTCGCCCGATGCCGTTGTCACGAATGCTGCAACTTAACACATTGTCCTTTTCAGAAAAACTCACGCTTAAATTCCCGCGCTTATCAGATTCACTTTCGTCGAATTTGAACCCATGTTTGATGGCGTTTTCTACAAAAGGTTGGATTAACATCGGAGGTATCGATATGAACGAAGTTTCCAGATTTTGATCGAAATTCACGGTGTAATCGAAGCGGTTTCCATTACAGAACTTCTCAATCATCAAGTAGTTTTCAAGTGTTTCAATTTCTTCCTGAAGTGTGATCAATGACTTTCCAGAATTGTCTAGAATACTCCGCATTAATCGGGAGAATTTTGCCAGGTAGTAACGAGCGTCGTCTTCCTTGTCAGTCCCCACTAATGACTGAATCGAGTTAAACGCATTGAAAATGAAATGTGGGTTCATCTGCAGTCGAAGAGCTTTTCGTTCCAACTCCATGATTTGATTTTCCATTTCCAATTTCCGACGTTCTTCGATTCCTTTGCGCTTTGATCTTCTCAAAATCAATAAGAAAATAGCTCCTGCAACAAGGAGTCCACCACCAACACAAGCGAATAGGAACCACCATGTTTTCCAATAGGGTTTTGCAACAGTCAGCTCAAATGAAACAGGTTCACTCCAAATTCCTTCTTCGTTGCAAGCCTTGACCATGAAGGTGTAAGTTCCTGCATTCAGGTTGGAGTAGAGGATACTGCGTTCTTCTGATTCTGGTGACCATTTCTCATCAAATCCATCCAATTTCCATTTGTAGCGAACTTTGTTTGGCGCAATCTGATTGATGCCTAGAAATTCAAAGGTGATGTGATTGTCATTGTATGCGAGATCAATTGAATTCCAGTCATTCCAAGACTCATTCGTTTCGAAATCGTCATTCGTACGAATACTTTCGTAATACAATTTCACATCCAACAAATTCACATTTGGGGCTTGAGTGTTTCGAATGCGCTGTGTGCCGTTGTAGTGATTGAGTCCGTTAATTGTTCCAAACCAAATCGAACCATCTTTGTCCTTAAAAACAGAATTTGTACATGTTTCAACTCCTGCGAAGCCTTCTTCGTCGGCAAAATGAATGAGTTCTTTGATTACACGATTTTCATTCAAATAGAGATAATCCAATCCTTTTTCCGATCCAATGATGAGGTTGTTTTCGTCGTCGATGGTGAGTAAGTAGATGTTTTGCGAACTCAATTCCACTTTTGAATTCAGCGTTCTTACAGTTCTCTTTTTGGAATAAAGCTCAATGCGACAAACTCCTTCTCCAGCCGTTCCAATCCATAAATTCCCAGATTGATCTTCGGCAAACGAACGAATGGTGTTCGATGTTAACCCATCCTCTTCTTTGATCCTAAGTGTTGGTTTTCCCTTAGCGATTTGCCCGATTCCTGTATTTTCCGTTCCGTACCAAATCCGATTCCACTTGTCACAATGTAGGGTAGTAATCCAATTGTCTGGGAGTCCATTGTTTCGGTCAAAATGCTTGATGTTTGGTTTGTTATTGGTCCATGAAAGAGAAAAGATTCCATCTCCTCCTGTCGCAATCCAAGCAATCCCGTTCTTGTCAGTAATCACTGATCGAATGAGCATTCGCTTGAACTCAGGAATTGCTTCGAAGCTCTCTCCATCGTAGGTGTAAATTCCATCACGCTCCGTACCCAAGATAATGCGTCCGTTCGCTTCCCCGATTGACTTAACTTTGATGTTTTCAAAGCCATTGGATTCGTTAAAGTTCGTCCATTTGCTTCCAGATAAAACGCTTACGCCATTTTTTGAATTGCCGATCCAGAGTGATCCATTTGAATCTCGAAAAACAGAGTAAATGAAATTCCCTCCAAGCCCATTGGATTTCGTGTAGGTCGTGAATTGTCTACCCAAATAATGGGAGACACCACCACCTGATGTTCCAATCCAGTAATTTCCATTCACATCTTCACAAACCGTTCGAACGTGGTTATTCGCCAGTCCGTGTTCTTGATTTAAATTGGAAAATTGCTGATTGTTTGGGTTGTACTGGATAACACCTGAAAGGGTAGAAAACCAAATGAGTCCCTTGGAATCGATTGTGATTCCATGCACCGTTTGAGTGAACAATTCACGGTGGTAGTCAATTCTTGAAAATGTTTTCCCGTTAAATCGATATGCTCCATCCCCGAAAGTTCCGATCCAATAATTTCCATTTTTGTCTGGAGTTATGGAGGCAATGGCGTTAGTCATCACTGGGTGCTTGTCTCCATAATTGATGAGTTCGTATTTTCCATTCTTTCGAATCAACTGATAAAACCCCTTCGCCGTACCAAAAAAGATATGATCTTCGTCTTTGACGGAGAGCGTTCGCACATTTTTATCCTTCAACTCTATCCCGTCGAGTAGATTAATGAAATTGCCGTTATTAAACTTCGCAATACCTCTGTCTGAGGCAAGAAACAACTGTCCTTTTGCATCAAATGCTATTTTTCGAACACGATTTCCATTGCTGAAATTTGTGAATGTCTGACCGTTGTATTTGGATATTCCTGCCTTGGTTGCAATCCAAATGTTCTTTTCTGAATCTTCCTTTATGTCGTAAACATAGTTGCTGCCCAAACCATCTCGTTGCGTCAAGGTATTGAAGTTCCAACCGTCAAAAGAATTGATTCCTCCACCGTAAGTTCCCATCCACATATACCCACGGGAATCTTGAATGATGCTATAAACTTGTGATTGTGCAATCCCGTTTTTTACCGAATAATTCTTGAAATTATATTGCTGAGCATGCCCGAACTGAGTGAACAGGAGTACCATGAATATCAGAAATAATCGTTGTTTCAAGTGCTTCGAGATTTGAATAATCAAATATAGGAAACAGTTTTGGGTAAGTCCCCGACGAATAATAAAAGGAAGGCTACGAATTCTAAGCGAATACTAATTTGGAGTAAAAAATACGGGATGATACGTGCTTTTGTATTGAATTTTTTAGGTCTCTGGCGGAAATATCGGCGCAAACTAGTTGCGTTTTGCTTTGCGGTTTTCGTGATTTGGTACATCGATTGCCTGCCGGAGACACTTTTTTCCAATCCGAAATCAACGGTGTTGTTAGATACTGATGGAAAGCTGTTAAATGCAACCATTGCCGATGACGGTCAGTGGCGATTTGCTCCTTGTGAAAGAGTTCCACCAAAGATCGCTATCTGCCTAATTGAATTTGAAGACCGCGAATTTCTCTCACATCGTGGAGTCAATTTTTCATCATTGGGGAGAGCTTTGATACAGAATGTATCGAGCCAAAGAGTAGTTTCTGGGGCGAGTACGATCAGCATGCAAGTCATTCGATTAATGGAGAAAAACCCACCAAGAACCTATTCGCAAAAACTCTACGAGATTTTCCTCGCTACCCGCATGGAACTGTGCTATTCGAAGAAAGAAATCTTAGCGATGTACGCTTCAAATGCACCTTTCGGAGGTAATGTTGTGGGGTTGGATGCAGCGGCTTGGCGTTACTTTAATCGTTCCGCCGATCAACTGAGCTGGGCGGAAAGTGCAACGCTTGCTGTGCTCCCGAATGCTCCGGGTTTAATCCACCCTGGAAAGAATAGAGATGCGCTCACCAAGAAACGAAATCGGCTATTGAAGCATTTGCACAAGGAAGGTATCATTGACAAAACGGAGTATGAATTGTCGATAGCAGAGGGCATTCCAAATCGACCGGTTCCTTTGCCTCAAAAGGCATCACACTTGTTGCAGAAGTTTATCGCTGAAGGACGAAAAGGAGAAACGATTCATTCTACTCTGCAGTTTGATCTGCAAACGCGAGTAACGAGAGAACTCGGAATGCATCAGCAGTTTTTGGCGCACAACCACATTGAAAACGGAGCAGTGATTGTTGCATCTGTGAAAACAGGTGAAATTCTATCGTACGTGGGAAATGT
The DNA here is from genome assembly GCA_905479845.1 of uncultured Flavobacteriales bacterium. Taxonomy (GTDB): domain Bacteria; phylum Bacteroidota; class Bacteroidia; order Flavobacteriales_D; family Crocinitomicaceae; genus UBA4466. The sequence continues at coordinate 23,535 of CAJQOB010000239.1, read as the reverse complement.
GCATCGATCAGATGGCTCCAACGAATCCTTTGTGAATTGTGCGAACGCTCCTCGAAGTTCTGGAAGTGTGTTGAAGCCTTTTTTGTATGCAAAGAGTTTGGAGGCTGGAATCATTACTCCCAAGATGCTTTTACCAGATGTCCCCTCGAAATTTGGAAATTTCACACCACTCAACTATTCTGAAACCTACGATGGTTACGTTCATGCGGATGATGCATTGGCCCAGAGTTTGAATATTCCTTTCGTACATCTTTTGAATAACTATGGATTGGGGAAGTTCCATCGGAATCTACAGCAATACGAATTTGAAACGATCAATCGATCTTCACGACATTATGGACTTTCCTTGATTTTGGGTGGTGCGGAAATCAGTTTGGAGAACCTCACCAATGCATATACGCGAATGGCACAAGAGGTAAATGATGGTAGTTCAACGGGAATTTGTTGCGATAGGAATCAGAAGTTGGAATCGATTCCTTCGAAAACCAATCCCTCTGCTCTATATCAAATGTTTGAGGTGATGACGAACTTGAAGCGCCCTGGGAGCGATCATCATTGGGAAATGTTTGATTCCTCTCGGAAAATTGCATGGAAGACTGGGACGAGTTTTGGGTTTCGTGATGCGTGGTCGATTGCAGTCACACCCGAGTATGTCGTTGCGGTTTGGGTTGGAAACGCCGATGGTGAGGGAAGGCCTGGATTAACAGGTTTTCAAGCTGCAGCGCCACTTTTGTTTCGAATTGTGAATCAACTTCCAATGACGGGAGAGTGGTTCAAGGCTCCAAGCGAATATCAATCTGAGGTAGCTATTTGTTCCGAAAGCGGTCATCGTGCAAATGAACTATGCCCAACAAAAGTGAAATCAACGATTCCAACTTCATCTTTGGAGAAAAGTGCTTGTCCTTATCATCAGGAAATTCACCTCGACCCAAGTGAGAAATATCGTGTAACGGACGAATGCGTTGGTGTATTTGAAATGAAACATCCTGTTTGGTTCATTCTTCCACCTTTGAATGCGCAGTATTATCAAGCGCACCATCCAAATTATAAGGATTTGCCACCTTGGATGGAAGGTTGCGGAGTAAACAATTCCTTGCAAAGTTTCTATCTGAGATACCCAACAAAGAATGCGCGAATTCAGCTTTCACGTGATCTAGATGGAGGGAAGGGAGCGATTGTTCTTGAAGCCAGTTGTCGGAATAAGTCTTCGACAATTTATTGGCATTTGGATGACCATTTTTTAGGAACAACATCGACATTTCATCAGATGAAGGCCTCACCTGAACCTGGGAAACACACGCTCACCTTGGTGGATGAATTCGGCGCGACACAGACTGTTTCGTTCGAGGTTATTTAAGTAAGGTAAATGGTCCAGACAAAAAAATGTTCTAGTTCATAGAGTTAAAGTGGGTAATGTCACAAAAGTACTTGTGATCTACGCAACTACCATTTTTCACCCTATGTCATTCAGTAATCATGTGGATATAACTGTGGCTAACTTGCACCCAAAGTTAGAATTTATGAAATTAGTCCTCACGTATTTACTCGTAATGTTTTTTCTCGGTTCGTGCACTATGCAGAAACGAATGCACCGTCCAGGGTGGCATGTTCAATGGAATTCAAAAACACGCACTGCCAAAACAGTAACTGAAAAATTGCCGAGAGAATTAATATCCAAGGATGGTAATATTGAAAAGTCAACTGAAGAACTGAGTGAAGTTACCTTCGACTTGGAAAGGGAAGACCTAAGTTCAGTAGAATTAATTGAAAATCAATCTAAACTTGAGGTCGCTCCAATAGAACAAACGGATTTTGGTAACGATGGTCCACCGTCTGAACAGATCCTCTACGAGGTTTCGCAAAAAGAAGGAGAGTTGGATTCTGTGGAGAGTGAAAAACCGCAAAAAGCAGGTGTAAAAAGTAAAGACCGTAAATCATCAGGAATTCTATTCGCAATTCTATCGGGTATTGGCCTGACTTTAGCTATTATTTTTCTGGGTGCTAGTTTAGGACTAACGGAGTTGGCCATTTTAGTCATCGCTGCCATATTTGGATTTCTATTTCTTTTAATAAGCGTAATGTTGTTATCACGATCAAAGAAGAAAAAGATTACTGAATGACTGTTTGCGTTTAAGGAAATTACACTAGTTAACTTTTCAATAATCTCAAATACATCTGAACCGTATTCTCCAATCCAAAGTACAAAGCATCTGAAATTAGAGCATGTCCGATCGATACTTCCTTCAGTGCAGGTATGTTTTCTTGGAAGAAGCGCAGATTGTCCAAGCTTAAATCGTGACCGGCATTGATTTCCAGTCCCAATTCATTGGCAAGTTCAGCAGCCTTCACGTAATCAGCAATGGCTTTTTGAGGATCAGCCTCATAATTCTCAGCAAAAGGTCCAGTATACAATTCAATTCTGTCAACACCAGACTTCGCTGCATACTCTATGTTTTGAAGATCAGTATCAACAAAAATAGCAGAACGGATTCCTTCGGCCTTAAACGTTGAAGCCAAATCTTTCAGTAAATCCAAGTGTTTTTTCGTATCCCAACCTGCGTTTGAAGTCAACACATGCGGTGGGTCTGGAACCAATGTCGCTTGAGTTGGTTTAACTCCGAGAACCAAATCCATGAATCGTTCATTTGGATATCCTTCGATATTGTACTCAGTCGTGACAACTTCTGCCAAATCCAAGACATCTTGTCGTGTAATATGGCGCTCGTCTGGTCGTGGATGAACGGTGATCCCTTCTGCTCCGAATCGCTCGCAATCCTTGGCTACTTGTACAACATTTGGAGTGTTTCCTCCTCTTGCATTACGCAATGTTGCAATTTTGTTCACGTTTACACTTAATTTCACTGACATACGGTACGATTTTTGTCCTTACAAACGTAACAAGTATATCAGTATTATACTACTTTAGCAGAAGAAATGAGAGCAATAGATTTAATTACAGATGAGATTCCACCACTGAAATATACCGATAGTGGTGAAAAGGCCTTAAGTTGGATGGAGGAATTCAAAGTTTCCCATCTTCCCGTATTGAAATCAGGCAATTTCGTAGGCGTTATTTCTGAAGCTGATTTGTTAGATCAAGTGGACTTAGACTTGACTCTTGACAAGCTGTTTCAACATCTTCCGCAACCATTTGCGTATGCGGGGGAACACATTTACCAAGTTTTGGCGCGAATAGCGGAGTTTAAGTTGAGCTTAATTCCAATCTTGGACCAGGAAGAGAAGTACATTGGCTGTACTGGTGTACATCATTTGTTGACGCTTATTGCGAATACAGGTAGCATCAAAGAGAACGGAGGGATTCTGGTTCTGGAGATGGCTAGAACTGATTACTCGATGGCGCAAATTGCTCAAATTGTGGAAGGAAACGATGCTAAGATCTTAAGTTCTTACATCATGTCTTCACCTGACTCGACGAATATCGAAGTGACATTGAAAATCAATACAATTGAACTCGATCGTATTATTAGAAGCTTTGAACGCTATGAATACATAATTAAAGCGTCTTTTCAGAAAAGTCAGTATTCGGAAGATTTAAAATTCCGATACGACGCGCTTATGAACTATTTGAACTTTTAAAGATGAATGTCGCAATATACGGTCAGAGGGTAACCAAACAAACTTCACCTTATTTCATGGAGTTTTTGGGTGTATTGAAAGATTTCGGATGGAATCCAATCGTACACACTGACCTCAAAGAAATCCTCGTTAAGAAAATTGGATTGTCTGAAAAGACAGATGAATTCAGCTCATACAAAGACTTGCAATCGGGAATTGATTTGAGTTTTAGTATTGGAGGGGATGGTACATTTATGAAGAATGTCAAATTCGTTCGTGATTCGGGAGTTCCTGTTTTGGGGATCAATACGGGGCGACTAGGATTCTTGGCAAACGTAAACCGTGATTCCATTCAAGAGGCAATGGATTTGGTACACAACAAGAACTATGTTCACCAAAAACGTTCGATGATCAAAGTTGATACGGAGGACAATATTTTTGGGGACAATAATGTCGCTCTGAATGAAATTGTACTTCAGAAAAAAGATACATCGACAATGATTACGGTGCACGCCGAATTAGAAGGAAAGTACTTAAACTCATATTGGGCGGATGGATTGATTGTTGCGACGCCATCTGGATCAACAGCTTATAGTTTAAGTTGTGGAGGTCCAATTATCACACCGGGTTGTCAAGTACATATTTTGACGCCAATTGCACCGCATAACCTCAATGTACGACCAATGGTTGTGCCAGATCACATGCCAATTAAACTTTCTGTTGAAGGACGAAGCCGTAAGTATTTGGCCAGTTTGGACGGTCATTCAATGAGTATAAGACAAGGAGAGGAATTGATCGTAAGCAAGGCAGATTACATGATTAACGTGATCAAATTCGAAGACAATAACTTCCTCGACACGATTCGGAACAAAATGTTGTGGGGGATTGACAAACGCAATTGATTCACAGTTTTTAACGGTGGCAAGATGTTTGTCCTTATAGCTTTAAGTGGAAAACACTATTTTTACAATTCAAAAAAAAAATCATTTATGATACGATTACTTTTTAGCCTCTTCGCAGTTGCATTGATTAGCACGAGTGCGTTCGCATCTGAAAAAGGAAAAGATAAAGTCAAGAAGCCCAAAAAACCAAAATTGGAAGCTGGGATTTACGCCCAATTCAAAACAACAAAAGGGTTGATAATTGTGAAATTGGAGCATGAAAAAGCACCAATGACGGTAGCCAACTTTGTGGGACTTGCTGAAGGAGACTTTACTGCTGATACAAGTGAGTACAGTGAGAAGTTCTTCAATGGATTGAAGTTTCACCGTGTTATTGCGGATTTCATGATTCAAGGTGGAGATCCACTAGGAAAAGGAACTGGAGGACCAAGACACCGATTCGAAGATGAATTTCATCCAGATTTGAAACACTCAGGACCTGGAATTTTGTCAATGGCGAACTCGGGACCTGCAACAAACGGAAGTCAATTTTTTATCACGCACAAAGCAACGCCTTGGTTGGATGGTAAACACTCTGTTTTCGGACATGTAATTTTCGGACAAGATGTTGTGAATGCTATCGAGCAGGACGATTTGATGACGAAGGTGAAAATCATTCGTAAAGGGAAAGCAGCGAAGAAATGGAACGCGACAGAAGAATTCAACAAAGTTCAAAAGGAGATTCGCGACAAGCAGTTGAAGGAAGTTCAAGATTTCTTAGTGAAAATGGAAGAGGCTGGAGAGTATCCTTCAGTAATCCAAGCTTGTGGAGAAGTTAAGCGATTGGATCCTAGCAGAGCAGCAGAGATGGATGCGAAAATTGCCGAAGTAACAGCAGTAATGGAGGCTGAAAAAGCAGCACTTCAAGCGCGTATCGAGAAAATTTCAAAAATGAAACCACCTGCGTACAACGAATTGATGTACAAAGAGATCCTAGAAAAGTACCCTAACGCGAAGCAATCTCCTTCTGGATTGGTTTACATTATTGAGAACCCAGGAGAGGATCTGAAGCCTGCGAAAGGAAGTAAAATGTCTGTAGATTACCGTGGAACGTTCCGTTTGACGGGTAAAGAATTTGATGCTTCGTACAATCGCGGTCAACCAATGAACTTCCAATACAAAGTGAACCGAATGGTTATTGGATTTGAAGAAGGATTAGGATTGATGGGTAAAGGAGGGAAAGGAAAAATTTTCATTCCTTACCATGCAGCATACGGTGCAGAAGGCCGTGGAGCGGCAATTCCACCATATTCTGATCTAGTGTTTGATCTTGAAATTAGAGATGTACAGGCTCCAGCTGTTGAACAGCACGAGCACCACTTGAATGATGGTCATAATCATGGAGAGCATGATGGACATGATCACTAAGAGTTAAATCCTTAATTGAAGGTAGAAATATTGAAATCCTCAACGGAAACGTTGGGGATTTTTTTGTTGCCTAATTCGATCTTGGGTAGATAATCTCATTGTGCCTTGACATATCAAACCGCGTCTTTGTGGTTAAAGTGAGAAATAACAGGTTAAAGAATTTGGGCGTTTTCACCAACTATCCGCTATAGTTCCTCCGATAAACTACGGAAGCTGTCGCTCCTATCTGGAACGCGACAATCGCGAAACAAACTGAAATTGGATCATTTGAAGATTCCGTAATTAGCCTGAATCCTGATAGTTTTTGTACTATATGTTGTACAATTGGTCAGTTGTTAGTATATTTGTTACACGTTCTCAATTTAAACGATCATGGAAATTACCACATATAGCAACTTTCGACAGAATTTAAAATCATTCCTCGATAAGGTATTTGTCGATCATAATCCCCTATTTGTAACTCGAACGAATGGTGAGGACGTAGTTGTAATGTCCAAAAGTGACTACGAATCGTTGAATGAGACACTTCATCTTTTAGGGAGTCCAAAGAATGCCGAACGACTCATCAAGGGAATTGAGGAATATGAGAAAGGTGGTGGAGCAGAGAAAGGTTTGATTGAATGAAACTAATTTGGTTAACAGGAGCTTGGGAAGATTACTTGTATTGGCAACAAAACGACAAGAAAACCCTTAAGAAAGTGAACAAATTGATCAAGGATATTCAGCGAACTCCGTTTTCTGGAATTGGTTCACCTGAAGCTTTGAAGCATAATCTGTCGGGATGGTGGTCGAGAAGAATTAATTTGGAAGATAGATTGGTCTACAAAGTTGAAGGGGATAGCATCATTCTACTTCAATGCCGCCGACATTATTAAATCCACATCGTGGTTTGATACATCTGATCAAATAAAATCAACATCAGTAGTCTTCACCAAATACGTATCACCCGATCGAGAAGAAACCTCAATGAAGTCCTTGTCTGAAATTTCAGCTTCCAAAATTTCAACTTGGTCACCTTCTTTTAATGTGGCTTTCGAGATTTTACTTGAATCCTTGTACGTTGGAATACTTTCTTTGGTCACAACGGCGAATCGCGTTTGCTCAGAGTAATTTGAAGCGCCGTAGGCAATCACAATTGATCCAATCATACAACAGAAGCTTACGAAGCCAAGAGCGACAAACAAACGCTTGTAAGAAAGGTCTTTCATTCGTAAGAAGAGAATCGTGCAAATCGCCAAAGCAAAACTGAAGATAATCGCTAAAATCGACCAAGTCATTCCAGAAAAACCGTAAAGGATCGATTCAAAACGGTTGAGACGTGGTTCCCAAACCATTCCCGGGTTTAGTTGAGCATACGCCGATTGAATGCGTTCTTTTGCGTCGGCATCGGAAGGTGTCAACTTCAGTACTTTTTCAAACGACCAAATTGCCTTGCCGTATTGTTTTGCTTCAGTATGAGCTAAGCCAAGATTGTAATAGGACGCAGCATCATTTGGGGTTTCTGCAAGTGATGCTTGGAATTTCTCAATTGCCAGAACGTAGTTTGAATCTTGAAATGCCTTAATTCCTTCGTCGAAGTTGGACCCAGCGAATCCCAAAAGAGGGAACAGTAGTGCTATGAAAACGATGAACTGCTTCATACTTTCAAAGCTTTTAAGATTGATTCTAATTGTGAAAATACTGGGAGACGACGGTCTGTTGATCCACCAAATCCGAATCGTGATTCTTCACACGTTCTAAAAATTCCGCGAACCGACTCAGTCAGGTCTGGTTGATTCAATGTACCCAAGTAATCGTAGATTTCATCTTTACTTAAAATTCGATCCGAGTCAGTGATTTCCATTTTACACTCAAATGCCTTCCGAAGTGCATGTTCAATACTTGAATAGAAAGCGTCATCCTCGCCAGAACTCAACATTGACTTCGAAGTTGCAACAAGTGAGTTTAGCTCTTTGTCTTTTTGCTGAATCGCCTGTTTTGATTCTATTTCATCTGCACTTTGCTCGCGTCTTCTCACTAAGAAAATAAAGAAGAAAGCGCAAATGAGTGGTGCACTAACACCCGACCAAAACAGCGGAGTTCCAAAAATGGATTCCGTTGATACCACTTCTTTTTTCAATCGAAGATCAACTGCACTTTGCTTGTAAATAGCTTCGTCGGCCGTTGGTGTTTTAGAATCGGATGCAAGAATGCTCGGATCTTTTAATACTTCGAGCGGGTGTTCGTTCGTAGTGACAGTCACATACTCCTCCTTTTCAGGGTCGAAATATGAAATACTCGTCCCTGGAATAGTTACTTTCCCTTTACTCGAAACTTGAATGTTGTATTCGTAAGAAATGATTCCTTCTGCACCGTTTACACCGTAAGCAATATCCTTGGTGACGATTGGATCACCGTAAACTACGAACCCTTTTGGAAGGGCAAGCTCAGGCTCTAGACTGTTTTGGATATTTCCAGATCCTTCAATTTTCAATGTCAATTGGAAAACATCGCCTTGTTTTATCCGATTTGTATCGATCTCGCGTGAGACGACGTAGTCACCAACAGCACCAATAAAATCGTCTGGAGCATCACCAGGGAGTGGTTTAATTTCAATGGTCGCTCCGCTAGAGCGCAAACTAAATGCCCCAAATCCTTTAAACAAGTCCATGGTGAAAGGTTCAAGAATGAACACACCTGTACCTGGAGGGAAGACCAAATTTCGGTCGTATTCGAAACTGAAATAGTCGGCACCTTTATAGTTGTCATTGTGTACTTGAAGTTGACGAGACGTATTTGTCAATGATTGGAATTCAAGTCCTTTTCGTTGAACAAAGCTATTGTAATTTCCAATGCGTGTGGGTTGGAAGCGTGCGTAGACTTTTGCTCCTACCACAATTGCTTCGCCTTCGTAAATAGAGGTTTTATTACACTGGATAATCCCGAATGCTGGATCCTTACGTTGTTGAGCAGTAACTTGACCGTTATTATTCAAGTGGATTTTCTTCGAAACATTGATTGTAATTGTATTCGATTGATAGGCTTTACCTGATCTACTTTTTATGTATGCGGGTCCAATTTTGTAGGTTCCAGGTTTTGTAAATACACCTGTTTCATTGTTGGAATAGATGACAAGAACATTTCCAGTGTTGTAATCCATTTGGTAATTCATTCCACTCGAGATTGCGCCACTATTGATGAAAGTTACTGGGACGTTGTCAACTTGGTGTGTCCCTTCAATATTTGATTCGATTTTGAACGCGACCGTTTCACCAACTTCAACACTTGTACTTGATGCTGATAGCTTCACTTCTGCTTTTTGCGAGAAAGCCGCAAAACAGAAACAGATACTTATGAGAGATAAAACCTGCTGAGTCATTTTACCAGTCTTTCCCAGATTTTGCGCTACGCCCGCCAGAACCTGCGCCCATCATACTTCGTTTCGTTTCCGCCTCTTTTTTTGCGATTTCATCCAACTTACGTTCGACCATTTGGTTGGATAATTTTCCTTTGGATGAAGAATCATTTGATCCGCCACCTTGTCCAGAATTATTTTTGTCGTTTTGACCTTCACTTCCTTGAGAACCTTGATTCTGGCCTTTGTCTCCTTGACCGTCTTGTTGGTCACCTTGGTCTCCTTGTTGTCCATCGTCACCTCCATCATTAGGATCTCCGTTTTGCGGATCATTAGGGTCTTTTGGTTTTGGTGGGGGAGGAGTACGTTGTTCCTTTACTTTGCGAATTGCTTTCGAAAGGTTATATCGAGTTTCTTCGTCATTCGGATTATTGCGAAGCGCTTCCTTGTATGATTCGATCGCTCCTTCGTAATTTTCTTGTCGCATTTGAGAGTTGCCCATGTTGTGCATGGCATTGCCACGTTCGCGCTTGCTCATTTTCGTGCTACTCCCTTGTTGATAGATTTTTTCTGCTCGTTCGAAATCACGTGCTTTGTACGCTGACTGAGCCATTTCATCTGATAAATCAATATCGTCTGGAGCAATCTTTTGAGTTGATTCGTAATATTTTAGAGCTTCAGCGTAATTTTTGTTTTCATATGCTTTGCGAGCGATTTTTAATGAATCACGCCATACGTCCTCATCCTGCCCGAAAGACATCGAACTAGAGAGTAAAAGCAAGAAAATTAAAAGCACATTTTTCATTTCATTTATTTAAAATTGAAACTACCGTTTCAAAGTCTTGATGCTCTCGCATCGCTCATTTTTTTATCATTTTATCAAGCAGACCAACATAGTTTTTCGACCAAAGTAAAAAGGCGAGCCAAAACAGAATCGCTAAGAACAATGGCACTTGATAGCGCTGTTGCCTAATATCAAACTCTAAAGTATCAATTTTGGTTCGCTTCATTTGATTTATTTCTGTTAATAAAGCTGAAAGATCTGGAAATTCACTTGAGCTAACGTTTGCATTACCACCCGTTTTAGCCGCCAATTTCTCAATAAAACCTTCGTTCAATTTTGAAACGACCGTTTTTCCACGAGCATCGGTTTTGTATCCAAGGTTAGGTCGATAGGGGTTTTTGGGGATCAATCCACCTTTTTTTGTTCCAATCCCAAGAATCAACAATTGTAAATTTTTCTCCTTCAATTCTTTAACGGATTCGTCCAGGTTTCCTTCGTGATCTTCACCGTCGGTTATCAGAATAATTCCTTTGGTCGTCTTTTGTTTTGAGAACATTTTGGATGAGATCCCGAGCGCCATGGAGATGTTGGTCCCCTGACTTGAAATCATGTCCGTTTCGATATCTTCAATGAACAACTTCGCTGCCCCGTAATCACTGGTGACGGGCAAATGAACAAAGGCATTGTTGGCGAAAAGTGAAATTCCAATTTTTTCTCCGTGCAGATTATTGATTAATTGAACGATCGCTCTTTTGGAAATGTCAAGTCGAGATAAGTCAGATGAAATATCTCTGGTGTTCATTGAATTTGAGATATCCAATGCAACAACGAGCTCGAGTGACTCAGATGTTCCCTTTACTTTTTTTGTTCCAAAAACAGGCTGACTGATCGCTATAATCAACAATACAACAGCGTTTCTAAAGAAGAAAAATTTCAGGAATGCGCTCATGGAAGAAACGGGTCTTAAGTAAGACATAGCCACACGGGTATTTGTCTTTGACGCCATTTTGTTTGTTCGCAATAGGTTAAAAAGGAAGATTCCTAAAACTGGAACCATGAGGAACAAAAGATAGAAAGCAGAGGGGAAGATGTATCCAAGCCGTTCACTTGAATCGCCTCCAAGCCATCCCATGGAATTGGTGAGAAGAATGTACAAGAACCAAAAAATGATTTCCCACGCTGCGATTCCCGTTAAGATCAATTTTAAGCGATATGTAAATTTCTGCCTAGTCATTTTGCTTAAATACAAGATAGTTCGCCGACCAAGTGATCAGTGCTAAAATAAGCGCCCAATTCAAGAATGCCGCGGGATTGGCTGGTGGTTCAGATTTGAAATGTTGATTCTCAATCTTGCGTTTTTCTAATTTTTCAATTTCTTGGTAGATTTCACGAAGACTTTCTTCATCTGTCGCGCGGAAGTATTCTCCTCCTGTCATGCTCGCAATTTTTCTGAGTTCAGGCTCATTAATTTCTACAGGCATCGTTTGGTAATGTGTTCCGAAGGTCGTTACGACAGGAGATTTTGCTGTTCCATAACTTCCAACCCCAATTGTATAAACACGAACATTTTTAGCTTTCGCCAAGTTTGCCGCATCGAGAGGAGCCATTTTTTCAGGATCTCCACCGTCCATTCCATCCGTTAGCAATATGACTACTTTCGATTTCAAGCTATCACTCCGTAAACGCGCTACAGCAAGACCAAGACCTTCACCGATTGCTGTTCCGCCTTCCAGATAATCGCCACTAATTCCGTCAATTTGTTGTTTGAGGATGGTGTAGTCTAAGGTTGGGGGACAGGCAGTATGTGCAGCTCCTGCGTACGCGATCAATCCAATTCGATCTCCATCACGGCCATCGACGAAATCCTTGGCTACTTCCTTTGCTGCTTCTAATCGGTTTGGTGTGAAATCCATGGCAAGCATCGATCCCGAAACATCCATGGTGATCACGATGTCAATTCCATCTTTGAAGTCCTTGTCTGAGTTGTCGTAATTCGCCCAATGGAAGGGTTTCGCCATTGCAAAAATTAGAAGGGCCGCGATTATTCCGTAAATGACTAGGTTGATTTCTCTGACGCGACCAATCCATTTTGATCCTAAAGCTCGTTGACTGTCTGTGCTACCGCTAAATTTGACTTCTCCTTTGCGAGATTGCTCAAATCGGTAGATGATAAAAAGGACGAACGGAATTAGGCACAGCAGCCAAAGCCAGTGCGAAGAGAAGAATTCATATTCCCAAAAACGTATGTTCCAATTAGTCAACATTGTCAAAGTCCAGTGGACTTGTTTCAGCTATTATTTGTTTCACAAGGGTCGATTGACGTAGAATCGAGATCACTTCAGGTTTAGACTTGGCGAATTTTACCATGTCAGATTGTGATAGGATTCGAGCGATAGTGTCCACCGTTTCATCGTTTAACCCTTGTTTCGTTAAAATTATTTTGGTCTGCTCGGTCGTTTTATCGAGAAGTGAAATGTTGTATCGAGAAGTCAAGTATGATCTCAAAATGTAGGACAGTTCGACAAAGTGTTCCTTCAGCTGTCCTTTGTTGTAAAGCTCACTGGCGTCCAATGCTTCAATCGCTTTGATTGTTCGCTCCTTCAGGTTCATTGGACGAATGTCCTCGCGATTTTCAATTTCACGATCCCATCTTCTACGTCTAGCAATCAACCACCCCATTATTATTGCTCCCAGTACAATGACAATCCACCACCAGTTCTTTTTGATGAATTTCATCGGTGAGAAAGGTTGATCTGGAATATCCGTGAAGTTCTCTCGGATTTCGTACAAATCGACGTCTTCTTTTTGTTCAACGAGTGTCACTTCTATGGCGATATCATCAAAACGATGCGTTGAGTCATTAATGCTGATTGTTGGCCCAGGAATAATATATTCACCATCTTCCCATGCTGTCACGATGTATTCACCGATCCATTTTTTAGTCATTCCAAGAGCAATGATTGTATCTTGAAAAGCATCCACCAATTCAAATTCAGCTCCTTTTTTGGATAAAGATCCGCTGCCATCTTTGAATCTAGCTTTGATGTAGTCCAGCTTTTCGGCAAAGGCGAGTGTATCTGTAAGTTTTGTTTTTACAATGTATTTGATGGAAACAGGTTCTCCAATCAAGATGTTGTCTTGAGAAGTGCTTTCGGAGAGTTGCTGGGACCAACCATTGAAAATCGAACCACAGAAAAGCAAAGTATATATCGCGTACTTCATCATCTACTTTTGAATAAATGGATTAGTGGTTTGATATAATCTTCTTCCGTGGCAATCGAGACATAGTCTATTCCAGAACGCTTAAATTCTCTGAAGAGGTCTTCTTCAAAACGTTTGAAATTTTCTGAGTGTAATTGCTTTGCTGATTGACTGCTTGAGTTCACCCAAGTCGTTTCCTCTGTCTCGGCATTGAACAATTGAACAATACCGATGTTTGGCAATTCACTTTCCGATTGATCGTACAAGCGAAGCGCCACCATGTCGTGCTTCTTTCGGGATACTTTCAATCCTTCCATGTAATCGTTATCATCGACAAAATCACTGATCACAAAGGCGATTCCTCTTTTCTTTTGCGTATTTCTGAAGAATTTGAGTCCTTCATTGATATTTGTTCCTGTGTTTTCTGGTTTGAGTTCGATTAACGCTCGCAAAATCACAAGTGCATGTTTTCTTCCTTTTCCAGGAGCGATGTAGCGTTCCACTTTGTCTGAAACGAAAATTGCTCCAACTTTATCGTTATTAGTGATCGCTGAGAAAGAAAGGATTGCTGCAATTTCAAGCGCTAAATCTTTCTTCGTTTTCTCCTGCGTTCCGAAATCCTCAGATCCCGAAACGTCTATAATGAGCATCACTGTCAATTCACGTTCCTCATCAAAAACCTTTACGTAAGGTTCATTGAAGCGAGCGGTGACATTCCAATCGATTGTGCGAACTTCATCTCCAAAATGGTAATCTCGAACTTCACTAAAAGTCATTCCGCGACCTTTGAAGGCAGATTGGTATTCACCAGAGAAAATATGTCTAGTGAGTCCTTTCGCCTTGATTTCAAGGTGTCGGATTTTCTTTAAAAGTTCTTTCGTTTCCATTCGCTACGCTTCGGTTTATGGAACTTCAATTTTGTTGATGATTTTTGAAACGATTTCAGCTGCGGTCATGTTTTCCGCTTCTGCTTCGTAGGTCAACCCAAGACGGTGTTGCATTACATCTGGTGCAATTGCTCTCACGTCATCTGGAATAACGAATCCACGTCCGTTCAAAAAGGCATAAGCTTTCGATGCTAACGCAAGGTTGATACTAGCACGAGGGGAACATCCAACGGAAATCATTGGTTCTAAAAATCCAAGTCCCGCTTGTGAAGGTTCACGTGTCGCAAATACTAGATCAACGATGTATTGTTCAATTTTTTCATCCAAGTACACTTGTTTCACGAGCGATCTGCAGCGATCAATATCATCTGCAGAAATCACTTGTCCAGCCGATGGAAGACCACCGTCGCGTACATTTGAACGAATAATCATTTGCTCTTCTTTCTTTGACGGATAGCCAAGAGAAACTTTCAACATGAAACGATCGACTTGAGCTTCAGGTAGAGGATACGTCCCTTCTTGCTCAATCGGGTTTTGTGTTGCCAGTACTAAGAACGGTTTTGGCAAAATATATGTCGTATCTCCAATGGTGATTTGTCGTTCCTGCATCGCTTCGAGGAGTGCACTCTGAACTTTCGCTGGAGCACGGTTGATCTCATCCGCAAGAATAAAATTCGCGAAAATCGGACCTTTCTTCACCGTAAATGACTCGCTTTTTTGATTGTAGATCAAGGTACCCGTAACATCTGCAGGGAGCAAATCTGGTGTAAATTGAATTCTACTAAAATCCACGTTGATTGCATCCGAAAGCGTTTTGATCGCAAGGGTCTTGGCCAAACCAGGAACTCCTTCGAGCAAAACGTGACCATCAGCAAGAAGAGCGATTAGGAGTCGATCGACCATATAAGACTGACCAACAATTACCTTTGCAACCTCTTTTCGGAGCATGTCAATTACTTGCGCTTCAACTTTGATTTTTTCACTTACGATTCTCAGCGCTTCGGCTGGATTCATCGGGTTGTTATTCGTTTCCTCCATGGTGTTCTTTAAGATCAAACAAAAATGTAAAGATATGATCGTAAGGGCTTGGTTTTGCTGTTAATTATTGTTAACATTGTTTAGTAACCAAACTGCTATTTATCCAATATGGAAGCTCGAAAATGTAATGAGTGTGGTCAAAAATTATTAGGACGTAAGGATCAGAAATATTGCTCCGATTATTGCAGGAATTCGTACAATAATCGCCAGAATCAGGATGCTACAAAATACATTCGCAGAATCAATAATATTTTACGAAAGAATCGCAGAATTCTAACAGAATTGAATCCAAAAGGGAAGGTAACGGTTGATGGTATTCGTATGGCAGAGGAAGGCTTCAATTTTCATTATTTCACGAACACGTATATCACGAAGAAAGGGGCAACGTACTTCTTTTGCTATGATCAGGGATATTTGAAGTTGGAGGGAGATCAGTATATGTTGGTGCAGAAGCAGGATTATGTGAAGTAAGTGATATTTTGATTGATATCGGGGATAGCTCTACTAAGTTCCAAGAATACCTGTGATGTAACTATTGAGTGCTCGGGATTGTTCTATTTAAAATGATTCGATTAATCTATTTTCTTCTCCTCATATTCATGCTACCCTTTGAAGTTTTAGGGCAGAGTTCTATTTCGCGATACGACTCGATTTACTATGAGAATTTTCCTACCTCCGTTGAAGTGACATTTGGTCAGAAGATATTTCAGAACGAGGTTTTGAATGGATCGTTTAAAGACTTCAAGGATTACGCAACTGGGCAGCCTCTCAATTATGTTGGCGTAGGAATGACTTTAATCTACTGGGTTAATCGAAAACGGTACCATCCAGGTACAATAGGTTTCAGTCATGCCGTTCCACAGGAGATCGCATTGAGTGATACGCTAACAGGTAGAGTTTCTGGATTTAATTTTCGCTTCGCAATCTTTGGATATGACTTTTTTAGACGCAAACGTTGGGTGGATTTAATCTTTTTTCCGGGTTTCAAAACAGGACGAATAAGACTTTTTGGAGATTCAAGATTAGAACAAGTTAATGCATATTTCGCAACCTGCGTAACGATTGCACCAAGATTTAATTTGGGTAAGATTAGTATACAGTTCCGAGCCGAATATGAACTAGACATCACTCGATCAAGATGGAGAAAAGTTTGGTTTTCAACTTCGCCAAAAGTTGATTTGGGACCAATGAAAAGTACGGGGTTGAGTACTTCAATGTCAATTGGTTGGGCCTTTTGAGTCTGACTTATCAATCAATAAATATCTCCGCAAATGATCGTATTCTGGAACGCACAGTACTTTTCCCGACCCATCCATCAGTCCAAGTTTTCCAGCATCATCTTTGATAGTGAAGGTGTGCTGCGAGCTGTATAAACACGGTAGAATGTTTTGTCGTGAATATGATTTAAAAACCAATTCATATTTCGGTTGGATAAGAATCCGTCCTGTTGCATCCATGGTTCCAATGTGTCCGAGACTGTCTTCAAAAACAATTCGTCCTTTACTGCAAATTAATGCGCGACTAAATTAATGCGGACTGATATATTGGCCTTTTTTGTTGATCACTCGAACATTTCCTTCAACCGTGCCATTGGACCCTGGGGTACGCAGACCAATTAGCGCGATTTGGTTGGATCGGAAGGGTTGTATTGCTCCTGGGAGGTCTTTGAACACATAATTCCCTTCTAGGTCGATGTAACTTGTGAAGTGATTTGGCTTCTTATACTCCGTAATGATGATGTGCTGTTGTCCGTCGGCTTTAAAAAACGGCGTGCTTAATGGTACCAGAGTTTTTCCTGATGCGCTGATCAATGCGCGCATGTTGTTTTTTTTGACCTTAAACAGGATTGGTGCCCCGCCAGTGGATGTTTGTTGAGTTGGCTGCCCAAGCCCTTGAGGATGCCAATTGTAATTCATTGGTTCGATACTACTGTATTCGCAAGGAAGAAGCTCCTTTCCATCTTGAGCGAGTAAACCGTAATTTGGTCCTTCCTGTGTAACAAAATAACCATAGGTGTAGCCCGTAAGTAAGATGTATTTGGGCTTCACTACCCAATCTCCTTCAGGATTCTTTATTCCGTAGAGACAGTCTAGATTGTCTTTTACAACGCGATTTTGACTTAATCCCCAGTTGGAAGCAAGTATAGTGAATAAGAACAGTATGGTTTTCATAAGGTGTACTGCGAAAAGCATCATATTTTGTTAAGTTAAGCAATATCAGTGCTGCGAGTGATATCTTCAATACTGCAAAGCCTTTTGATCCCAAGTTTTGATATTCTCCAACTAATCCAACTTAAAATCAATATGAAAATGGTCGTCGTGAACTGAATTAATCAACGGAGATAAATTTCGAACAACGTAGATCCCGCTTTGTTTTAGAGTTTTACCATGCTCTGTAGCAAATAATTCATCTTTTAGACCAGTATTGATAATAACTTTCTCAATGCTCATTCCGTTCTTTTTTGCTGCTGACTGAAGTTCAAGGATGTGCAATGCAATGGTGTTGAAATCAAGTTCGATGGAAGGGTCTTTTGAGTACTTCCCGTTTTTGTCAAAGGTGAGCATGTAGTGCTGCGCTCCAAGGTTATCCAAGCCGTAATATGGTTCTTTGTCTTTTAGTTTGGGCATCATGAAGTCGACGCTCATACCATTTTGATGCGTTCGATGTGGGTACAGTTTTCCTCCCTGTTGGTGAGAACATTCCATGATACAGAAGTGTTTCCCAGGAAGTAGGGAATCTAGTACTTCGTATGTTTCTAGAACTGTGTTAAGCACTTTTTCATGAGTAAACCCTCTATTCGCCAAGTAACTTGTTGTATCGAAATAATGATAGTTCTTTCCTGAAAATGGGACGATTCTCCCATTCTTCAAGCTTCCATTTGAGACAGAACCAACGGATTCTGAGGATTCTTGGACGGTGTCATGTTCGTGGAAATGTTCATCAACTTCGGTGGCGACAATTTCTCTCTCACTAGATGTTTCAGGCTGATTTGTTTGGTTTTGAGCAGAGCTTGTCGAAGTCGTGCAACTACCAAGGGTGCAAGCTATCATTGCGGCATAAAGGATTTTCATATCGATTGCTCACCAAGCATCATACCATTTAGTTCTCCAAGAGGTCATTCATCCCTTTTCCTTCGAAATAGTTGTTCGACCAAACTTTCACTTCATCGAGGCTGTAGGGCAGAACTCCTTCTTTTTTCAAACGGATTAAGGAACGTTTTTCAATTTGTGAAAGTCCACCATCGATAAGAATTCCAAAGACAATCAGTTTGGAAACTGCTTTTTGAATTTCTGGTGACAATTCATCTACTTTTTTTAAGAAGTCGCGATCGTAGTCGGGATCCGTTTGAACCTCGATATCGAATCGTGTGAGTAGAGAGGTCGCCAGCAAGAAATGGTTATAATGAAACGAACGTTTTGAAACAGAGATGGCTTGTAGGGTAGGGTAAATAATGGATTGAAATTCTTCATTTCCTTTGAACTCACTTTCGAGTTGGAGTGAAAAGTTATTGATCAACGGTGGTGCCATGACCCGAACTCGGGCTTCGTTCATTACTTTTCTGGAAGCATAAATATTCCAAGCTGCGTAGATAGGTGCTCCTAAGACATCAACAATCATTCTAAAGGCATATCTACCCAAAATTTTCGAAACGAAAATCTTCCAGATGAACCCACTTATAGCAGCTTTCATTTTGACGACAATCTGAAATGCGACAACTCCCCATTTGGAAAGACCTTCGTACGGATTGATTCCTACTTTTACCAGTTCTTTGTGTTTCTTTTCAAGTCCAACTTTGATAAGGGAATCAACTTTTTCTTCAAAATTGGAGTCATTTGGATTTAGGCACCCACAAGCTTTCGCAATTCTGTCAACCGCTTGAATATTAATAAGCGTCAAGTACCAAATTTCAATAAAGACGAGAACGATACTGTAAATCAAAAATTCGATTTCCAAGCTCATGTAATCCTCATAAATCGGAATCCAAATGTCTCTTTTGGGAAAAAGAGTCTCGCCGAATATATGATAGGGGACATACAGAAGTACAATTCCAAGTGCTCCTGCGAGTCCAGCTTTGAGATAGGTCGAAATACGAATTTTCCGAAGTGCCTCCTTTTCCTGATCGGAAAGAATGGAGAGATTGTCGTCTTGCTGAGTTCTGACGTTTTTCGATAATTGCTTATACGCATAGCGCTCCCAAAAAGATCTTTTCTTCTTCTTCATTCAATGAGATTTAGCGCGAAATTAAGGAATCCAATGATTCTAGGATCAATTTCCGTTGTAGAGAACTTTGTTCTTCTCTGTTTCTGAGAGCTGTACCTCAATACCAAATTTCGAATCAAGGTTTTCACGTAAGATGTTCCAGATGACTCTGGCGATGTTCTCTGTTGTTGGATTGATTCCTTTGAATTCTGGACAGTCCAGATTTAGATTTCGGTGATCAAAACGCTCAATGACATGGTCAAGGATGATATGTTTTAATATTTTCAAGTCAATCACAAACCCAGTTTCTGGATCGATTTCGCCATCTACCCATACTTCTAAGGCGTAGTTGTGCCCATGAAAATTGGGGTGACTACACTTTCCAAAAACTTCAAGATTCTTCTTATCACTCCAATCCTCACGGAATAGGCGATGGGCTGAGTTAAAGGTTTCCCTTCGGCAAACTTTCATTAATCGTGTTTTTTATATCTTCTTTGAACCCCAATGATTGTAACGTCGTCCGTTTGAGGTTGATTCGACATCCATTGATCAAATTCGGCTTCAATCATCATTCGTTGATCTTCAAGGCTCAAATTTACGTTAGATTCAAGTAAATCGAGTAATCGTCGGAAAGAATATTTCTTATTCTTAACTCCACCAAATTGATCTTGGAATCCATCAGTAAAGAAGTAAACCGTGTCATCAGCACCAATGCTGGTGTACTGAGTTATGTACCCTTTGAAATTATTGGACTTCTGATCGCCAATGTGCTCGTTGTTTCCTTTGTAAAGAGTGAACCCGTAATCATTCTTAATCAAGAATCGGGAGCCAGCACAAGCATAAGAGACTTCTTCTTTTAGGTCGTCCATGACACATATCGTGAGCTCCATGCCATCAGTCATTTTGGCTTTCCCCGTTGCACCAAAGTACTCCTGTAAACGCTTGTCAAGTTCGTTCAAAATCATTCCGGGTTCTGTCAATCTAGCTTCCAGAACAATATTATTCAGAAGGTTGATTCCTAACAAAGTCATAAATGCCCCAGGTACACCATGTCCTGTACAGTCACCAAGAACGAGTACAAGTTTATTGTCAATCTTTTGCATCCAATAGAAATCTCCAGAGACAATATCTTTTGGACTAAACATGATGAAGTAATGTTCGAAATGCTCTTCGAACATGCGTTGGTTAGGGAGGAGATTGAATTGAATGCGCTGCGCGTAATTGATACTGGCCGTGATATCGTCACGTTGAGCAGTCATTAATTTTTGTTGTCTTCTCAAATCTGTTATATCACGCGCTAACGAGATGAATCCTTTGACGTGATTCGTTGTACCAGGCGTGTAGATCGTATTCACATATTGACCGATCCAAATAGTTTCTCCTGATTTGGTGATCATCGGTAGTTCTTTGTACGAACTTGCTTTTCTTTCTAGGAAATGACTTCGATAGAAGTAGGCTATTTCCTCTCTACATTCTTCACTTACAACACTCATCGAATTCTTTCCTATCAATTCTTCCTTCGTGTATCCTGTTCTACTAAGGAAAGTATCATTTAGAAATACAAAATTCCCGTCGATGTCAACCGTGAAAATTAGGTCTTCAACATTTTGGACGAGCAATTCGTAGGTGTTTTGAAGTTCGATTCGTTCACTCACGTCTTGTCCAATGATTACTCGAGTATTTTCCGAAAAGCGCTTGTACGACCATTCCATCCACCGAACATTTTGATCTGCATCGGCCATCGGAATTAAGTATTTCGACCCTTCAATAAATTCAACTGTTGCATCCTGCTCCTTGTATCGATCATCGAAAGGAACGAAAGTGTTCAAAAATGAAATTTTGTTTCTTATCAGGTCATTATGCGTGATATCTGCGAACTGAGAAATGTTTTCACTTACGTAGGTGATTGTTCCATCAGCTGAGTATGCCACAACAGGGAAGTTTCCTCTATTGATGATTCCACTAATAAACATTAGTTTCTCAAGAGAGTTGTAGCGTAAATACGTATTGATGATAAGCAGTCCAATTGATGCAACAATGGCAATCATGAAATTGATCTTTGAGTAAACGGGGTCTTCAATGAAAAAGACACATAGCAGTGAGATCATAAAGACGACTATTCCGAACGTTACCGTATTTACAATTCTATTGAGTATGAACGGAGCGATGGATACGGTTAAAACAATTCCAATCAAATGGAAGGGATGTAGGTTAGAAATGTAGAGTTCTCCGAAAAAGTGAAAGATGATTACATAAATACCAATGGTTAGGAGGTATTTGAAAATATGTTGCATCCCATTTTTCTTCGCAGAAAGCGAAATGATGTACAATGTGAACATGACGAAACCAACTAGGAATATCATTCCAAGATTCGTTCCTAGGCTGTCGTCAAAGTAGCTTCCAACAAGATGTGTTATCGTAGAAATAAGCGCTCCGAACAAAAGTGTAGTTGGGGCCATCTGAATATGTAACTCCGTGTCCTTCGTGCCTAACAGCTGAGACGAATCGTACCGTCTACCATAAACAAGAAGAAAGATATTAAGTAATAAAACGATGATTACAATAAATACAATGAACCATTTTGAATTCCAAAGTGGTACATCAATATTGAAGTTTTGACTAGTTGTTTCGCCAAAGACTATTCCATCTGGAACTTGGAATGGTTCAAGGTAATTGTGGGCAATTCGTTCAAATGTATCTAGTCTTTCTGTGAAAATACGCCCTTCGTTTGTGAGAATCACGCGCTGATCCAAGCTTGGATGGAAATCTGCAGCAACAGCATATTCATCATCTTGAAAGAACTTCTGATGAGCCCGTTGTTTAACTGATTCAATGCTGCCGTCTTTGCTGAACTTGAAGACGATTTTTTGATTAAATGTCGAATTGTATAAGGTCAGCCTATCCGATTTGTACCAACCAAATTGGAACTGATTGTAATTTTCAATCGAGGCAGTTTTAGGAGAATTCTTAATCTCCTTGAATTCATTGTCTTTGAAAAAGAAAACTCCTTCATCCGACGTGAGGAAAACTCCATGTGGAGTTTCAATTACCTGAGCAACGCCATTGCCGAGACCTTTCGAGAACCGCTTTACAATTTTTTCTTCTCCATTTCGATATCGACTAATTGCCAAGGTGCCGATAAAGTAGATGCATGATTCTTGAACAATTATCTTAAGGCCGTCTCCAATTTTCAGATCCCGATTGTCAAGTCGTTCAACCGTCTTCTTTGTTCTAGAGTACTTTCGAAAACCCGAATAACTTGTGGCGAAATAGATAGCGTCTTTTTTTGCGACTAAATCTTTGTAGTGGAAGGTTCCATTGGAGCCGTCCATTTGAATCTCCTTGAATTTTTTTCCATCGAAGCGAATTAATGCAGCTCCATCTGTTCCTAACCAGAGGTATCCATCACTAGACTGTTCGAAAGCATTGATTTTGGACATGGAAAGTCCATCTCGGTGCGTGTAGTTTTGAAACGTGTAGAGTTGAGCGTTCACTTGAAAGATGAACAGAACAGCAAAAAGAAGGGTGATTAATGCTCTCAAGTTGTGGTAGTTTCCTAAAATTTAATTCAATCAATATACAAAAAACTTCCGTTCATAGGAGCTCTACTTAGTGATCACCCGAATCTTACCTTTTACTTCATTTGCAACGCGTTTTGCGTCATTGATGTTTTTTTGAGCAACTGTGATGTGGCCCATCTTTCGGTTGGGTTTGGTGTCCTTTTTTCCGTATAAATGGATATGAACTCCAGGCATGCCCATAACTTCTTCAAGGCCTTCGTAGTGAGCTCTTCCCGTGTACCCAACTTCTCCAAGCAGATTAATCATTGCTCCTTCGCGAATCATTTCTGTTGATCCTAGAGGTAGGTTTAAAACAGAACGCATGTGTTGTTCAAACTGCGAAGTAACGTTGCATTCAATGGTATGGTGTCCACTGTTGTGAGGTCGTGGAGCAACTTCATTTACCAGAAGAGTACCGTCAGAGAGTAAGAATAGCTCAACTGCGAGAATACCTACCATTTCTAACTTATTGATCACGTCAATAGCGAGCTCAGTTGCGCGCTTTTCAATATCACTTGAAATGTTGGCGGGTGAAAATAAGAAGGCAACTAGATTAACTTCGTTAAACTCACATTCCACGGTTTGGTAAACGGCTGTTTCACCTTTTTCATTTCGAGCAACAATTACGGAGAGTTCTTTTTCGAAT
>CAJQOB010000238.1 GCA_905479845.1 uncultured Flavobacteriales bacterium | reverse complement strand
CTACTTATGATGTGAACAATCCAGTGGGTACTGAAGTGTTGACGAGCGCTTTTGGTTGTGACTCAACCGTCACTGTCGAACTTGAATTTTACCCAGCGCTTTCCTCAACTTACGACACAACAGTTTGTACATACGACACTCTTTATGTAAATGGTACAGCTTACCATTCTGGAAATCCTAGTGGAACAGAATCTTTCGCGAGCATTGGTCCAAATGGGTGTGACTCGTTGGTGTCTGTGAACCTTAATTTTACCAGTATAGACACAACGATTGTTGCAGCACCACCAATGCTCATGTCGAATCAACCAGGAGCCGTTTATCAATGGATTGATTGTAGCGATATGTCTCCAATTGCAGGTGCGAATGATCCCGATTTCATCGCGCTAGTAACGGGGAATTACGCCTTAGAATTGGAGGTAGATGGTTGTCTGGCGACTACAGACTGTTACCTGATAGATTTTACACAAACTGAATCACAGGAAATGATCGATATTGAGGTTTACCCGAACCCTACTACCCACGGACAAGTAACGATTTCAACGGAAGAATTTATCGAATCTGTTCAAGTGCTGGATCTTTTGGGAAGAACTTGCCCAACGAATTTTGATGGAGTCGACACCCTTGACCTAAGCTCATTAACTCCCGGAAAGTACATTCTTCAAATACAAACGAGCAAAGGTGAAACCTCTCAGATGTTGGTGATTATGTAGTGTAACCAACTATCTACTCTACAAGGAAAAGGTCGATGTTCGCATCGGCTTTTTTTATGGGTGTCACTTTTTATTACCGAGCCCATTATCGCTTGTAAGAACGAATGAATCGCCTTCCATCATTTGATTTGAATAAGCGGAAAATCCTCTCTTCAAGTAAACAACGGCATTTATTTATGTGCCAAAATAGAAAAATATTTTACAATTTGGCACATGAATAATTTACACCTTTAATTTATTAATGTGCCATAATGATTGATTTTTTGTAGATTTGGCACATTAATAAACCTCAATAAAGGAGCCATATGTCAAAGAAAATTGTAGGGAGAGTACGTGAACAAGAAACTCTAAATGACGCGCTAAACAGCCATAGATCCGAGCTAGTAGCGGTTTACGGGCGAAGAAGAATTGGAAAAACATACCTCGTTAGAGAGTTTTTTGGGAACCGGATGACTTTCAGTTTTATTGGATTAAGTGCAGGAAAAAGAGCAGATCAAATCAAAAACTTCATGCTTAAGCTGAATGAGGTAACCGACAAGTTTAAAGAGGAAAAACAACCCGAAGATTGGCTCGAAGCCTTTAGTTACCTCAAAGCCTACCTGAAAGGGAAAAGAGAAACAAAGAAAAAGAAAGTATTATTCATTGACGAGTTTCCGTGGGTGGATTCTCACAAGTCTGGCTTCCTAGCAGCATTTGAAAATTTCTGGAACGACTACTGCACCACTAGAAACGATTTGGTGGTTGTCGTGTGCGGATCCGCTGCGTCTTACATGGTTGAAAAAATCATCAATAATACAGAAGGACTTAGTAAGAGAATCACTCAAACGATCAAACTTAAGCCATTCAAATTGCGTGAAGTTCGAGACTTCTTTGCGTATAAAGGAATTCCGATGGAGGAATACGAAATACTCAAAATATACATGGTGTTAGGTGGCGTAGCAGAATATCTCGAACACGTCAAAAAAGGGGAATCCGCAGTGGTTACCATTCAAAATCTCTGCTTTAAAAAAGGAGCGTATCTCGAAGATGAATACGATCAAGTGTTTAAATCACTGTTCAAAGAAGGTTCCTACCATCAACGAATAATGGATGCTTTATCCCAAGGAAACAAAAAGGGAATCACACGTGAAGAAATACTAAAGGCATTGGATATTTCATCCGGGGGAAGGTTCACCGACTCATTGGAAGAATTAATGCAGTCAGGGTTCGTGTTAAAATACGATGCTTACAGAGACAACACGAAGACAACTCTATATCGAATCTATGATGAGTTTTGTCTCTTTCACCTACAGTTTATGGTGCCGTTTAAAGGGGCAAAGTGGACTCAAATATTCCAGAAACAAGAATACAAAACATGGTGTGGATATGCATTTGAAACAATCTGCCTAAAGCATGCTGAAGAAATCAAGAAGGCACTCAAATGCGATCAAATCCAGTCCAAAAATTATAGTTGGCACAACAAAAAAGCGCAAGTTGATTTAGTGATTGATAGAGATGACGATGTAACAAACCTGTGTGAGATCAAATTCTACAATGATGAGTTTTCAATGGATTCAGGATACCTGAACAGCTTGAGAAACAAGGAAAATCAATTCAGATCGGCCACAAAAACAAAGAAAGGCATCTACACCGCAATGCTCACTACGTGGGGAGTAAAGTCGAATCAATACAGCACTGCTATACTTTCAAACAACTTAACCATGCATTGTCTCTTTGAACAAGTATAGCATTCAGTCGAAGCATTAAGCTCCACTTAACCACTAAAACAATCTTTCAGCACTCTTAAATTTGCTCTTTCACTCAAAAGCAGTAAATTCAGGGAACTAAAAGTAACTTCATGAAAACATCTACTCTTCTCGCATTTTTTGTTGCGATCTCATCTTTTTCGTTTGGACAACACGCAAGTTGTGACGGAACACGCTACCTGAACCCAGGTTACAGCGTAACTCAAACAGACGCAATTCTTTTTGGGAACAACATAACAACAAGCGGGGTAAATACAAACTTGTATTTCGATTTTTTCGAACCAAGTGGTGATGTTGCTGCTTCAAGACCATTGATTATTCTTGCCTTTGGAGGAAGTTTTGTTGGTGGAGCACGCGATGACATGCACGCTTATTGTAATTACTACGCTGAGCGTGGATATGCATGTGCTTCCATCGATTATCGACTTTATGATGAACCATTGATTCCTCTTCCAGATTCTGTTGACATGACAGATGAGGTAGTGAAAGCTTTAGGAGACATGAAAGCAGCCATTCGATTCTTTAAAGAAGATGCCGCGACAACGAACACGTATAAAATAGATCCTAACTTCATTATTGTAGGTGGAATTTCGGCTGGTGGAATCGTTGCACTTCACGCTGGAACACTCGATGAGACGGACCCAATTGAACCATATGTTCTTCCTTTAATTGCGAATAATGGAGGTTTTCAGGGAAACAGTTCTTCAAATACACAGTACGACGAAGAAGTTATGGCAGTTCTAAATTACTCAGGAGCTCTGCGTTCTGTAGATTACATTGATGCTGGAGATGTTCCTATCTTCTCCGTTCATGATGATAACGACGGAACGGTTCCTTATGCAAATGGAGCAGCGTCAATTTTCACTATTCCAATCATCGGTATGCAAGGATCATATTTAATTCACGAGAAAGCACAACAGGTTGGTTTGACTTCTGAGTTGATTACCTACGACAACAGTAATGGTCACGTAAGTTACTTCGGCAACCAGACAGCTGCGGATACTGTACTTCAACGTTCGCTCGAATTCATGTACCCACTTATCTGTGGTGCTGGAGCGAGTGTAGAAACGATAACTACAAACGTAGATTTCAAGATGTATCCAAACCCTGCTCAATCATCGGTTATCATTGAATTAGCGAATGCTAATGGTTTCACAGTATCATTGTCGGATTTAGCTGGGAGAAACGTTATTTCTCGCAAGGTTCAATCTGGGAATACTGTATTGCCTTTGGAAGGATTTACCCCTGGAGTTTACATTGTAGAAGTTGCAAATGAAGCGACTGGAACCTACGAAAGAAAACAATTGGTGATCAACTAGATCGCTATTGAATACGGATTATCGAATCCCTCTCTGACAACTATCGGAGAGGGATTTTTTTATCCTGATTTCGAGTAAACCTGATAGACAGTTACATTGTAAATAAGAGTTGCCTGCCGAGAAAAATCGACAGGCAACTAGAATAGCGGTAGGCAAAAACTATTTCAATATCAACCTGACATTCTGAACATCTCCCGATTCACTTTGAACAAGGACTAAATAATACCCTCTATCAAGATTTAAGTTCAGTGTCATTTCAGAAGCTGTTCCAATTCTCTGAAACACTTCCCTCCCTTGAGTATCAAGAATAGTCACTGTTGAATTTACACCCATTCCGTTTAAGGTTATCAAACCGTTCGAAGGATTTGGAAAAATCGAAATTGGGGATGCATGGAATTCGAATTTATCAACACCCACAAAAGTAATTGCGATACATGATGAAGTGTCAACACAGCCAAATGCGCTCGTTATTTCCAAGGCATAATTTCCGTTAGATATCGCAACGAGTTGACTTCCTGTTTCACCAGGTAAAATCGCATAATTATTATCACAATCTAACCACTGTTATGTGGAAGTAGCTGCAAGGTCATCCGTTTGAAGCGTCACAGCATCAATTTGTGATATCGTATTTATGGGAAGAGAATGAATTGTCACATGAATTGTGAGAACACTATCGCAGCCTTCGACATTTGGAATTAAATCGGAGTACACCCCTGAGGTAGTAATCAACGTGCTTCAACTTGGTAACAAGTAAGACGATAGGTACTTTGCGCATTTGCATTGGCAGTTAAGCAAAGAATAAGAAGTTGAATGATTAGACGCATAGAGTTTTCATATAGTCGTTACTCTCAAAGTTAACAGTTCTTTGAAAAAAATATGTTAGCTCAGCCATTATATTAAATCCCACTAAAAAATTCAAACTACTGTAAACGAATACGACTAGCACTTTGCCAGATGAAATTCAACATCCCGATTTCAACTAAAAGTTAACATGATTTTTTTTAACTAAACATGATGAAAGTCATTCTTTTCAAACGACTTTACCCCGACCTTTCTAATGTCAAATAAGGGCAACAAAAAGTAAAAACAAGCTTGAAAATAGAATACAAGTAATAAACAATCAGAAAGATGAAAAAGAGAGAACCAGTATCAAAAATTATGACTTCAGACGTGATCACATTGAATCACACCGACAACTTGGACACGGCTGAGCAATTATTCAAAAGCAATAATATCCGTCACATTCCTGTAGTAAGCGGAACTTCGATTATCGGGATGTTGAGTTTGACAGATTTACTCAGAATCAGTTTTGCGGATGCCGCTCACGGTGGAGATATAGATACAACGGTTTATAACATGTTCACTATCGAGCAAGTAATGGCGAAGAATATCGTAAGCGTATCTTCAGATGCAACGATCCGCGAGGCGGCAGAGATATTGTCGAAGAAAGAGTTCCACGCCCTTCCTGTTGTAAATAACGGAGAGCTTGCAGGAATCGTGACTACCACAGATATGATCAACTATTTGTTGGATCAGTACTAGAAACAACATAATTTAGTTTTGAGGGAATGCCCTTCTGAGAAATCAGGAGGGCATTTTTTGTAGATTCAAAAATCCTACTTCTTACCTTTCCCGCTCGAACTTGTTCTTGGCGGATTATTTCCTCTACCCTTACCTGATGGTTTTCCTTGATTTGTGCTTGGCCCATTGTTGGGTCTTGGTTTAGATTTTCCCATAGTCTTTTGTTTTTAGTGATTACAAAATTAATATCGCGATAATTGACAGGTAAAAATCTCTTTTCGATTATTCGTTGTTTCCTCCTTATTTTGTGGTGCTCGTCATATAGAATTCGACTTTTTGAATACTTGCAGTTGTACAAAAACGATCAAAATTGAAATGATGACCAGAAGTTAAAACCAACTTTAAATTATCTTTAGAATCCAAACCAAATTTGAACCATGAGTGAACTTGACATACTAGACGGAATCGAACAACGTATTTTAGGCGTATTACTGGAAAAAGAAAAAACAGTCCCTGACACGTACCCAATGACGGTAAATGGAATTTTAACGGCTTGCAATCAGAAATCGTCACGAAATCCAGTAATGTCTTTGGATCAAGAAATGGTTCAAGTAGGCATTGATGGCCTTCGAAGCAAAGGACTCATGAACACTGTTGCCGGTGGAGGAAGTCGCACCTTGAAATACAAGCACAATGCTCCAGCAAACCTGGATATCGATGCGAATGAAGAAGCTGTTCTTTGCCTACTATTATTACGCGGCCCACTTACTTCAGGTGAAGTGAACAGTAACAGTGGGAGATTATACGATTTTGAAAACCTAGAAAGTGTTCAGAACTGCATGAATGAATTGGCAAGTAGGGAAACTCCTCTGATCCAACTCTTGTCAAAGAAAACTGGACAAAAAGAAGCACGTTATGCTCATTGTCTTGGAGGTGAGATTGACATCGAAGCAATGGAGGAAGAAGAGAACTTGTCTGTCGCTCCTGTTTCTAATTATGAAAAACGTCTTTCCGAGTTAGAGCAAGAGGTAGCTGAATTAAAGGAAAAAATGGAACGATTGAACGATTTGTTGGATTAATGAATAGATGAACTACCTGCTGCAATCATCAACCAAATGTACTTGGCACGATCTTTACTGGTTTAGTAGTAAATAGAATACCAAAGTAACACATGAATCATCCATTTTTCGACGCTTATGAATTGCTCGAAATTTCTCCGAATGCCACCAGTACAGAAATAAAAAAAGCATACAAAAAGAAATCGCTAGAGTATCATCCTGACAAGCACAGTAACTCCAAACCATCCAATACGATGTTTCGAATTATCACGCGGTGCAAAGAAATCTTGTTGGACCCAAAAAAACGATTAGAACACGACTACGCACTTGGATTTAAAAAGAAACCAGCGCCCAACATAGAACGTGAAACAATTTATATCGATCGCGTGGAGACTGAGACAAACTGGGGAGCGGTAATTGGCGTAGGAGTTGCCGGGGTACTATTGGGAATACCCTCACGCGAAAGAAGTGAAAACAAACCTCAAAGCACAGAGAAAATGCGGTTTATTAAAAAATGGGCTTATCTAAAGAATAACCATTTCTTCACCACATTTTACGCAAGGTCCCGGCTCATCGTAAACAGGTCCATTATCACAATCAACTGGACATTGATACGTTAAACTTGCTCCAGAATTCGCAGTTTCTTCAATTTCTTTATTTAAGCTATCAGCTGATTCTTCTATTCCTTCAATTTGCTCTTCCAAATCATTTGCAGCATCCTCTAATCCACTTGTATCAACAGAACAAGCTGTAAGTCCCAATCCAACAACAAGCGTTGCCATAATTAAAAATCGTTTCTTCATCGGTTTTAGTTTTTGGTATCATTAATAATTTCCACAAGATAAAAATTGGCAGTACCAAAGTCAAGAATTGGACTCACAAACAACTAGGAAATACTAGTTTAAAACATCTTGTGTGTAATTTCTCAACCAATGGATTGCTTTTTCCTTGTCAGTAAAGAACTTCGTTGGAACACTTGGTTTGAAAAAACCTGTGTATAGATTTGCTCCTAACTTCTCAATTTGATCTCGAACCAAAATCCCTGTTCCTGTTAAGCATTCCATCGCTGGACCTGTCGACAAATACCTATTTGCGGCACGATCCATCTTGGTTGCCTTGCCCAGCTCAACATACAAAGGACGTGCTACCCCAGCCGAAACTTTTAATCGATCTGCCGTAATAATTTTGGCAACCTCTACGTCTAAACGTTTGAAGGTAGGCTTGAATATTTCATGGACTATACCAAATTCGTCGATCCAGTATTCGCAAAACTCATTTTCGTAGTAATAGTTCTTTTGCATTAAGAGTTGTGTTTCTGACGAGCTTTACAACACATATTCTGCACTAATAGTTAGCAACAGAATCAAAATATTATTCACAAGTCTATCAAATTTAAAAAGGTTATTCATATAATTGTTAAGATTTATAAACTATTCTCAAGTCATTCCCTCAAGGAATTCAATAGCAATGGCTTTGAAAAGTTTAGTCAGGAATACTTCGTTTTATTTTATTGTTCTGTTTATCAATGAGAAAAGAAGTTATCAATACCATTTTTGATTCTATATCCAAAGGCACCCAAATTGGGATCGGTCAACTCTA
>CAJQOB010000237.1 GCA_905479845.1 uncultured Flavobacteriales bacterium | reverse complement strand
CTACAAAAGGGAGTGATGGTCCTCTTCAGCCTCTGGTAGATATGGTTCCGGAGAACTTGATTATTTCAATGAGTGATGGACGATTTATGTTGCAGGTGATTTTCTTCGCCTTGTTTTTCGGTATCTCCATGGCACTTCTTCCAAAAGATAAAACGGAAACTGTCAATCGATTCTTTGAGGGGATGAACGAGGTCTTCGTGAAAATGGTGCACATTATCATGAGAGCGGCGCCGTTCTTTGTCTTCTGTTTGATGGCAGGGGTGTTGGCTAAATCTGCAGATAGCTTGGATGAGCTATTGGATATCTTTGCGAAGTTGCTAGGGTACTCAGCGGTAGTGATTGTTGGCCTCTCCGTGATGTTGTTCGTATTCTATCCATTATTTATGCGTTTGTTCGGAGTGAAGATTGGCTACAGAAAATTCTTCCAAGGAATGAGTCCTGCTCAGTTCTTGGCATTCTCAACAAGTTCAAGTGCTGCAACTCTTCCCGTTACTATTGAATGTGTGAATGAGAATTTAGGAGTTCCAGAGGAATCGACTGATTTTGTCTTGCCGATAGGTGCAACAGTGAATATGGATGGAACATCACTTTATCAAGCTGTGGCGGTTATTTTCTTGGCGAACTTCTTCGATGTGGACTTGTCAATCATGCAACAATTAGGCATTGTTCTGACAGCTACTTTGGCATCAATTGGTGCAGCTGCTGTTCCAGGAGCGGGATTGATTATGTTGATGATTGTACTCGAGTCCGTTGGGTTAAATCCAATGTGGGTGGCAATCGTTCTTCCAATGGATCGAATTCTCGATATGTGTAGAACTGTGATCAACGTAACGAGTGATGCTTCAGTTTCTGCAATTATTGCAAAATCGGAGAAAATGATGGACTAAATTGATTTTGTAAGAAATATGTTAGGAGGCTTTTTATTACGCGTCTCCATTATAGTTGATAGGGACGAAACGAAAGAAGTATTTTCCGCTGACAGGCTAAGTTGTTTCATAGTGGTTTTTAAGATTGATTCTAACCGGATAAATTGAACTATACTTCAATTTATCTGTACCTTTGATCAATCACTAAACGATAAAAAATAATATGAAAAAATCACTACTAAACTTGAGGTCTACACTTCTAGTTGGCGTTGCTATGACGGGAATGTATGTTAATTCTCAATGTACAATTACAAATCACCCGCCAAATCCGAATACAACAAGTAACAATGGAACCTATGATTACGTTCAAAGTTTCACGGCTCCATGTAGCGGAAATATGCAGTATTTTGAGCTGACAGCAACTGAAGCTGGAACTTTACCAGGAGCTACATTGTATGTGTACAATGGAAATGTTTCTAGTGGAACAGCAATTTATACTCAGGCTTATCCAAATATAACTTCTGCTGGTGCTGGATCTCCGCTTACAATTAATATAACAGGAACCCTTCCACTGGTTTCTGGAAATCAATATTCATTTCGTTTTGAGGCGACAACTCAAAATTTTCATTTCACAACAGGAAGTCAATATGCGGGAGGACACATCTGGCAAAACGGATCCCCTTTAACGTCAACTGATTTTTACTTCGAAATTCAAATTGGAAATGGATGCGCGGCATCTTCAATCGCACCAGACCTTGCTTCTTTACCTTCTTTGACTGATCAGTGTTCAGTAATTGCTCCAACTGCTCCGACAGCAACAAACAACTGCGGAACGATTGTGGACGGTGTACCAAGCGTTACATTTCCAATCAGCGTGCAAGGAACAACACAAGTGATTTGGTCTTATGATGATGGCGCAGGAAATACAACTACGCAAACACAGGATGTAGTAATTGCTGATGTAACAGATCCTGTTCCTGATGTTGCACAATTGCCAACTGTCACCGAATCATGCGAACTAATAGCCTTAACACCTCCAACGGCTACGGATAACTGTGCTGGAGTAATAACTGCAACCACGACGACATCTTTCCCGATTTCAACTCAGGGGACGACGCAAATAACATGGATCTACGACGATGGTTCAGGGAACACGGTTACTCAGACACAAGACGTGGTCATTGCAGATGTCACGGCTCCAGTTCCTGACCTTGCGCAATTGCCAGACTTGACAAATCAATGCGAGGCTACAAGTTTGGTTGCTCCAACGGCCACAGACGATTGTGGAGGGACAATTACCGCAACAACAACTACGACGGCTCCAATTGCAACATTAGGAAATTCAATGATCACTTGGACCTTTGATGATGGAAATGGAAATACTTCGACTCAAACGCAGAACGTTGTGAACCCAACAATCGACAACACGGTTACTGTTACTGGAACAACGTTACAAGCAAATCAAACTGTTGCAGCTTACCAATGGGTTGATTGCGATGCTGCTTTTGCTCCAATTAGTGGAGAAGTGAATCAGTCATACACTCCATCTGTAACAGGTAATTACGCTGTAGAAATCAATGTTCAAGGTTGTGTGGATACCTCAGCGTGTGAATTGATTGACTATACTGGAATCGAAGAACTAACGAATGCAGAAAAGGAATTGGTGAAAATCGTCGATTTACTTGGACGTGAGACAGAATTCAAGCCAAATATGCCACTTATTTTCATCTACAGTGATGGAACAATGGAGCGCGTAATGGAAGTGAAGTACTAGAATTAATACAAGATTGAATTAGCGGAGACCAAATGGATTTGGTTCTCCGCTTTTTTCATCCTCACAATTAAATCTACCTGGAGGGTATGTTGCGGGTGCTGCAAAGTCTTCGGTTGAAATATTTAAGCTTGAGTCGGCATAAACTTGCTGCATGTAATATCCATAAATGGGTAGAGAACCACGAGCGCCTTGTCCCCAAGTCATTGATCTGAATCGTACTTGTTTGTCTTCTCCGCCTGTCCAAACTCCTGTTACCAAATCGGGAGTAAGACCGAAATACCACATATCGGCATTTCCTTGCGTTGTTCCTGTTTTTCCTGCTGTCGGGTGCAAGATTCCTC
Source organism: uncultured Flavobacteriales bacterium (assembly GCA_905479845.1). GTDB lineage: Bacteria > Bacteroidota > Bacteroidia > Flavobacteriales_D > Crocinitomicaceae > UBA4466. The sequence goes on along the minus strand of CAJQOB010000237.1, from coordinate 10,497 downwards.
CCCATTTCTTGTGCCACCTCAAACTTGTTGAGGTTCCGGCTGTAACAACGCCTTTCATCATCTGAAGAACATCGTATGAACACATTGAATTCAATACTTCTCTAGGAACAACCTTTGAGGTGTAAATCACGTTTCCATGCTTATCTTCAATTCTGCGAATCGTTTGAGGTCCTATAAAAATTCCATTGTTGACAAACATAGCGTTGGCCGCGGTAAATTCAAACAACGACACATCAGGCGTTCCCAAACATATTGAAGGAACAACTTGATTATCGGGAATTTCAATGTTCATTCGCTTCAAAATTTCAGCAACAGTCTGCGGTCCAGAACAGGACCCCATCAATGAAATGACTGGAACGCTCGTGCTTCCTGATTGTTGTGCAAATTGAGATTTTAGACTTCTACTGGGCGTTCCTGATGGGCACCATCTTCTCCCACTTGGATCACAAGGATCAACGCAATAAGCTTCTTGATTCAGTTCCATACATGGTTCAATAACGCCCATCGAAAAAGCGGCGCCGTAGGTGAATGGTTTCATCGCTGATCCAATTTGTCGTTTTCCTTGTTTTATGTGATCGAAAGCAAAATGATCATGATCAATTCCACCAACCCACGCTTTCACGTAACCTGTTGATGGCTCAATTGAAACTAGACTCGCCCGAATGAAATTCTTGTAGTACAAAATGGAATCGTTGGGAGTCATAGTGGTATCAATTTCTCCTTTCCAAGAAAAGACTTTCATCTTTATAGGTTCATCAAAACTCTCTATTATTTCTTCCTCGGCGAACCCTGCGTTTTTCATTTTTTTATAACGTTCAGATGATCTTCGAGATCGTTTCATGATATTGTCAATAGTCAAATCACTTACTTTCTTACCACTGTATGTATTACTGAATGGAAAGCGCTTAGTCTTTAAGTTATTCTTTGTGAAAGCAGGTTGAAGATCTTCCGAAAGATGTTTTCGAACAGCAAGCTCTGCATATTCTTGCAATGTTGGGTTGATCGTTGTGTAGATTTTTAGTTCATCCGAATAGATATCATATCGATTTCCATTTTTCTTCTTGTAGACATATTGACCATTTTTCTTCTGCGAGAGAAGATTTTTCAAGTCCTTTTCAAGTGAATGACAAAAGTATGGAGCAAGATTTGGTCCGCTATTTCCAACGTTTGAATAATGTCCAAGTAATGTGGAGTCATCATCAGCAATAATCAGCGAAGGTGGAGCTTTCAAGGCATGGTCAGAAGCTTCGTTGCTTTCACATCCTTGAAAAAGTATAATTCCTAGTAGAGAAATGAACGGTATTGAGAAAAAAAGCCTCACAACTTCTCCTTCAAAAAACGACCTGTATGACTATTCTTATCTTTCACAATATCCTCAGGTGTTCCTGCAAAAACAACATTTCCGCCACCGTTTCCTCCGTCTGGTCCCATGTCAATGATGTAATCGGCACATTTGATTACATCTAAATTGTGTTCAATAACAATAATAGAGTGCCCAGCGTTGATTAATTCATTTAGTGCAATTACCAATTTGTTCACATCGTGGAAATGTAATCCAGTTGTGGGTTCATCAAAGATGAATAGGGTAGCAGGGCTTGATTTTCCTTTTGAAAGGAAAGACGCCAATTTGATTCGTTGCGCTTCACCGCCACTTAAAGTACTTGAAGGTTGACCAAGTTTTAAATAACCCAATCCAACCTTTACAAGCGGCTCAATTTTTTCAACGATTTTTTCTTCAATTCGAGAATCTCCTCCTTTGAAGAATTCGAACGCTTCAGAAACGTCCATGTCCAGGATATCAGAAATTGATTTTTCGCGGTATAAAATATCTAGTGTTTCGGCTTTGTATCTACCTCCTTTACATTGTTCACAAGGAAGATGAACGTCGGCCATGAACTGCATTCCAACAGTAATTGATCCCTCTCCATCACACACTTCGCATCGACCTCCATCAACATTGAAACTGAAAAAGCCAGGCTTGTATCCTCTGGTCTTTGCTAGTGGTTGACGGGCGAACAAATCGCGGATGTCGTCGAACGCTTTCACGTAAGTAACAGGATTACTTCGAGATGATTTACCAATTGGGTTTTGATCAACAAATTCAACGGCTTTCAGTGTTTTGAAATCGCCAGAAAATGATCTAAAATCTCCTTGTTGATCTCCGTAAATACCCAATTCTTTTCGCAAAGCAGGAAGCAATATTTCACGGACCAAGGTTGATTTACCCGATCCACTGACTCCTGTCACACAGACTAAACTATGTAATGGAAAATCCACATCAACGTTCTTTAAATTGTGTTGACGACCGCCAGAAATGCTCAATTTGTTCTTACTTGTTCTTCGTCGTTCAGGTACGGGGATTTCTGCTTTCCCAGTCAGGTAGTCGGCTGTTAAACTCTTTTTAGCCTTCGGAAGTTGTTTGTGCGTTCCTTGAAATACAATCTCTCCACCGTAGGCTCCTGCCATTGGCCCAATGTCAATAATTTCATCGGCAGCCTGCATGATATCTTCTTCGTGTTCCACTACGATTACAGTATTTCCAATGTCCCGTAATGAGTGAAGCACTTTGATTAATCGCATGGTGTCTTTCGGGTGCAAACCAATAGATGGTTCATCCAGAATGTACATCGATCCAACTAAACTACTTCCCAGTGAGGTAGCCAAATTGATACGTTGTGATTCCCCTCCTGAAAGTGAATTCGAGCGACGATTCAAAGTTAAGTATCCCAATCCTACTTCATCCAAGAAACGGAATCGTTGTTGAATTTCAGGGAGAATCTTTTTGGTGATTTGTTTATCGTGTTTATTCGGTTTTAGTGAATTGAAAAACTCAATTGCATCGGAAATAGGAGAGAGGACAACATCAGTAATAGATTTGCCGTCAATCTTGACGTAGTTCGCGTCCTTTCGGAGGCGTGTCCCTCGACAATCGTGACAATCTGTTTTACCACGGTAACGCGATAACATCACACGGTATTGAATTTTATAGGATTTGCTTTCAACGAACTTAAAGAAGTCCATGATTCCTTTCACTTTCCCTTTTCCATTCCAAAGAATATCCAGTTCTTCATCAGATAAGTCAATCACAGGTCGGTGAATGGGGAAGTTGATATCTGTTGCTTGATCAACAAATTTATCAAGATAACGACTCATTTTTTCACCTTTCCATGGCATTACAGCCCCTTCAAAAACGCTTAAATCCCGATTTGGGATCACCAAATTCTTGTCAATACCAATTACTTGCCCAAATCCTTCGCAGGTTTTACATGCGCCAAAGGGATTGTTGAATGTGAAAAAGTGTTCGCTGGGAACTTGGAATTCCATTCCATCGAGCTCAAAACGATTCGAAAAAGAAGTGTTCTTTTCACCTTTCATTGTTCGAATCACACATTCACCACCACCTTCGATAAAAGCCAATGAAACAGAGTCACCGTATCGAGAAACAGCATCGTCATCCGAAAAGTCGATTGAGATACGATCAATCACTAGAAAGGCTTCTTTAATGTTCTTGGGAACGTTTGAAATGGCATCATCCACCATCACGAATTCATTACCAATGAATAATCTAACGTATCCCTGTTGCTTTAAAAGTTCCAAACGTTTTTCTGTCCCGTAGGTTTCAGTTCCAACCAACGGCGCTAAAATCAAACAGCGATCTCCTGATTCTTGTTTGCGAAGAAAATCAACAACATCGGAGACGGTATGTTTTTTTACTTCATTGCCCGAAATAGGGGAGATGGTTTTTCCGATTCGCGTGAACAACACTTTGAGGTAATCATAAATTTCAGTGCTCGTTCCAACTGTAGAACGTGGATTATTCGAAATAACTTTCTGTTCAATCGCAATGGCAGGAGAAATTCCTTTTATGTAATCAGCTTCTGGTTTATCTAGTTTCCCAAGAAATTGACGGGCATAAGAAGATAGACTTTCAATGTATCGACGCTGACCTTCGGCGTAAAGTGTGTCAAAGGCAAGAGATGATTTACCAGATCCTGAAAGTCCAGTAATTACAGTGAATTTCCCATGTGGAATCTTCACATCAATGTTCTTCAGATTGTGTACTCGCGCACCTTTAATTTCGATTTCTTTTTGCTTCACAGAAGGTTTTGCTATTGCCATTCTTCAAAGATAAAAACGAGAGTTCAATAAACGGGAAAAGAGAAAAATGTTTTCGAAAAATTTGTTTGTTCGGAAAAATGACGTAGTTTAGTTCTTTAAATCAATAAAAACACACGGCGTATAGCATAAACTTTACTTTAAAAACAGTTTGGATCAATTAAACTACTAAAGTGTAAGTTATGGCTATGAATAAATTCGAAGACCGTGAGTTGGTAAGTGCATATCTTGATGGGAATGAAAAGGCTTTTGAAACGCTATTGCTGCGTCATAAGGATAAAGTATACCGTTTCATTTATATGAAAGTTCGAGATGGAGCACTAGCAGAAGATATATTTCAAGATACATTCATTAAGGTTGTCCGCACCCTAAAAGGCGGTTCGTACAACGAAGAAGGTAAATTCTTGCCATGGGCGATGAGAATTGCGCATAACTTAATCATCGATTACTTCCGTAAGAAGAACAAGGTGCGTTTGATTTCTGAGTCAAGCTCAATGCGTGATGATTACAATGTATTCCACACAATTGACAACGACGAGAAAAACGTGGAAGAAACAATGTCTCAAACAGAGTTGGAAGAGCAGATGGTAGAGTTGATCGATTACTTGCCAGAATCTCAACGAGATATTTTAAGAAAACGAATTTTCAAAGAAATGTCCTTCAAAGACATTGCTGAAGAGGAAGATATCAGCATCAATACAGCGCTTGGTAGAATGCGTTACGCACTGATTAATCTAAGAAAGTTGATTGATAAGCATAATATGGTGACACACTTCTAGAGTGATTATCCAATAACTGATTAAGAATCCAATTTGATGCACTCAAGTTGGATTCTTTCTTTTTCCGAAGAATTAATACCCATTCACAACGTTTCATTATTTTTACAAGAAAAAAGAAATGGCTCAAGGTAAACGCAAAGGAATCTTCAGGAAAATATTAATTCTTCTTTTCGCGGTATTTGTGATAATGCAGTTCTCTAGAATTGATATGGTAAACCCAAAAATTGAACCTGCAAAGGATTTCATCGCCTTGACAAAGCCACCAGCGGACATTGAAAAAATGATTCGATCTGCTTGCTACGACTGCCATTCGCACGAAACGAACTACCCATGGTATGCGAACATTGCTCCAGTTTCATGGATTTTAGGAAATCACATCGAAGAGGGTAGAGAGCACCTTAACTTCTCGCTTTGGGCTAATTACAGTGAAGATAAAGCCAATCATAAACTTCATGAATGTGAGGAGGAGATCGAAGAAGGTAAAATGCCAATCTCTTCGTACACTTGGACGCACGGTGATGCGGACTTAAGTTCTGAGCAAAAAGAAAAGCTTGCAGAATGGTTCGAAGATCAAATGACCGGAGAAGACAAAGGTCACGATCACGAAGAGCACTAAGTCTATTTACTTCAAAGCGTCCAAACTTTCCTTGATTAGCTTGTTTAATTCTGCTTTTTGTTCTTTAGAGAACTTTGAGTTTTCCTCTACTTGATCTTTTAATTCGAGCAATTGTCTACGCATATGATCTTTCTCTTCTTTTGAGAAATTCTTAAACGTACGCTTGATTGAGTGGAAGTATTGGATGATCAACCCCAAATATTTTTCAATTTTTTTGGCTCGTACGGCACGATCTTTTTCCTCTTGTAACTTTTTAATGAGCTCAGTGTAGAATTTAACTTCAGCTTCATATTCTTGAATTTCTTCCAATGCTCCGCTATCTGGATTATCACGGAGTTTCATGTATTTACGAACGGCAATAACATTTATTCGCCCCCACTCTAAAATTTCGTGATCCTTTTTGGGTAGCTGTCTATATGCGTCTTCAAAACGTTGTCCAGCTTCCACAGCGATCTCGAGTTTTTTCATTATCCCGAAGTACTTCTGGGTTTTCCTCCAGTTCAAACCAAGTGATATGGCGAGTTTCCGACATGCTTCCGCATGGCTGGGCTCGTGCACTTCTAATGTGATTTTTCGTTGAAGTTTCTCGTAAGGTGTTTTGGGTTCAGGAGCCGTGTCATGAATTTTTCCGTCAAGTCCTGTTTCCCCAGTACCACTTATAATAATGCCTTCTTTCTTTTTCTTTATTCGGATCCATTCGTGCATTTCTCCGTAACTATTTATTGCTTCAACTTCTTTTTCGGCTTCGGTAAGCTTTGCTCCCTTCTTTCGTTTATCGCGTGCTTTCTGTCGAATGGACAGATACAATTTATAATTCGCAATCATTTTCTCCGAGAACTTCTTGTCTTTTTTTAAAGTTTCAATGTATTCTTCAGAACCCTTTGGAATTTTTATTCCATCAACAACAATTTTATTTCGTGCGAACCTGAACATTGCTGTCGTTTCGAAGAAATTCAAGTTGGCCCGACTCATCGATAGGTGAGAATCAAAACCAAAGGAAATATCAATTTCTGCGAAACTCACATTTGGTTTCGACCAAGAAATCACGTTGTTGGAAATGCCGTTAACGACAACATCTGTGTCAAGAATCGTCCAGCCTCGTCTTCGAGAGACTACCATCACACGATGGCATCCCACGGGCAGAAAAGCCGTGTGCTGTACAGGTAAATTACGATCGAAGACAGTATATGCGTGCTTTTTAATGAATTCATCATTGACGTAAATATCAAATGGCTCGCCGAAATCAAGTGGACCAAGGTCTTTGTTTATGAGGTGAACGCGATATTTGTCGTCATCATAAGGTGGTAATTCATTGCTCTGCTCCAAGTGGATTCCAACTCCTCGATTAATTTGATGATCATCGAAATAAACTCTTGGAGGTGCTTTTTTTGTCCATTGATGGATGGTAAAAGAGTGATTGTTTTCTTCAAGTTTGATTTCAGTGCTCAAATTATAGCTCTTATCATCAAATTGAACTCTGAGGTCGAGTAGGCTGGGTGAACCTGATTCCGTGAATGATTTATATATAATCCCCGTTCCACGCAGTATTTGATCTTCTAGAAGTACGATTTTGTTATCTAACTTCAATGAAATAGAGGTGGAGGTTGCAAATTCAGTATGAAGTATAATTGAAATCAGTCGCTGCTCATTTCTAGAGGGAGTCTTCTTTCCTTTAGATTTTGATGAGCTTGGAATGATGCAGGGGGTGAAGGCAGCTTCAATAATCTTTGCGCGCTTCAGATTTTCATCTGAAGGTCGAATATATCTTGACATGATAGTGGTTTTTCGGTACCCAATCAAGATATTGATTCTCTTGCGAAGATCAAAGTTATAAGTCCTTAAATATCAGCAGTAAAGATGGGCTTACTCCGTGTCTATTTTCCAAGTACGGCAAGAAACAGTTGCATCGCATCCATGCTCGTAAGCAAAAACAGCAGCGTCTTCGTAGATTCTAACATTAGAGGATCCACAGCCTTCAAATTTAGTGATCGTGTCACCAGTTGATAAACTGATTACCGCACATTCCTTACATTGATTTGGAGTAACCAATCCGCGTGCGATGTTTGCGCAAGAAAATAGAAATAGTGCACTTGCTGATAGGATAAAAAAGTTTTTTGCTTTCATAGTATTCCGTTAAAATTTCATGTGTCGTTCTTTCTTCTCTTCGTAAATATCTTCAAGAGAGACTAGAATTCCAGTTTCTTCAACTCCACCAAACTCCTCATTGACAGCTGTCCCAAAGGTTTTCATGGTTGGAGATAAGTTCATGTAGATGTTCACAAGAGGTGGAATGAATTCACCACGTTCACGAACGAAGCTATTCAATAATTTGAAGCCTTCTTTGAAATCCAGCCCATCTAATAGTTTGTCGAACTCCTCAGAATTGTAGTCCTGAACAAGTGGCGCATGCGGCTGCATGAGGTTTTCCTTATCGGGGAAGTAGTGATGCATGAAGTGGAGTAGAAAATCACGTCCCTCTGTATTGTAGTTATCATACATCGTTACTTTTCCAAAGAAATACTTGATTTCTGGGTGATGATGAACGATTGCTCCAAGCCCGTCCCAAATATTATCCAAAGCAAACAATCCTTTGCGCGGATTTACTGAAGGCTGAAAATTGGGTTGAACCCAACTTCTTCCCAATTCAATAGTGTTTGGAAGATAGTCGCTCACGAAAGGCTCCGAAAACTTAAAGTAATGACTAGTTGAGAGCGGAATTTCATCTGAATCAGTTCCAAGAACTTTGTCACACAAAATGTAGCGGTAACCACCAATGATTTCTTCATCTTCGGGTGACCACACTATTAGTTGATCATAACACAACTCTGAAGTGTCAAATTCGTCCAAGTCAATCTCTTCGCCAGTTCCACCACCCGCATTTCTGAAGGTTACTTCACGAAGTCGACCTATTTCCTTAAGAACGTTTGGCGCATTGTGAATGTTCACCGAATAGATGTCATTTCCACCTTTTCGAGTGCTTCGTAAAAAACGCTCTGAATTCAGTTCACTCTTTAAAAGGTCTTTATCGATGGGGTCTATAATCCGTTTCATTTCTATTATTGATCGAGTCTAGTGATTATAATTTATTCTATTCAAACTGTAGCAACAATCCAGTATCTACAGTTCATAATTCTTAATCTGCTAAATCATACACCATACCGCGAATTTCCTGTGCGATCTCCAGCTCTGATTTATCTTTATTATACAAAATTGCCGGGTCAATTGCATCACCCACAACAAATTTTATGTGGCGCCCCGATTGTTTAAACATCTCATTTGAAAGATACAACATTTCCAAATTCGCTTTAATTCCAAGCTTCCGTCTCAAGTTAGAGAAATTATAGAAGAACTTCGATAAATGCCCTTCAATGTGAATAGGAATAACTTTACGATCGAATTTCTTTGCGTTCGTTACGAAGGTTTTCTTCCATTCTAGATCTTGAATTTTGCCATCGACTTCGCGGCTAACCAATCCTGCAGGGAAGATACAGATGCAATCATCAGAATTAAACAAATCATAAATTCGTTCACGTGTTCCTGACTTCTGACCACCAATTTTATTGACACCCAAGAACATTCCACTCATATTTGTCAAGTTCATGAGGATGTCATTCACGATGAATTTCAAGTCATTTCGACGACCATTCAGTGCTGTTATAAGAATCATAGCATCCATTCCACCAAGTGGGTGGTTCATCACAAGTACAATACGCTCGTCAGTTGGGATTTTCTCAAGACCTTCCACTTCAATTGTGAGATTCATGTAGTCTACAACCGCCTGACAGAATTCTTCGTCTCTCTTATCCTTATGTAGCTCAAGAAAATCATTTATTTCGTCTTGATGAATAATACTTTTCAGATAGTTCAGTACTACCTTTGGCATCCATTTCAAAACAGACGGGTTTTTCTCGGCCATGACCTTTTCTAGGTCAATAAATTTTCCTTTTTCCATTTCTCTAATGCGAAATTAGTCTTAATTATTCCAGCCGAATCAATCTGCCCATGAATTTATTCACAACGAACCTTTAAAATTAGCTTTAAAAGTTCATAATATTCGTCGCTCGCTTCAACTCATTATTGTAGATTTGTAGTTGCATAATTAGCAGTAATACGTTATGATCGAATTATCCGATAGAATCAATGCAATGGAGGAATCCGCAACCATTGCTATGTCTCGAAAAAGTAGAGAGTTAAAGGCGGAAGGAAAGGATGTTATTGCGTTAAGTTTGGGGGAGCCAGACTTCAATACTCCAGATTTCATCAAAGAGGCCGCGAATAAGGCCATGAATGACAATTTCACGTATTATACTCCAGTTCCTGGTTATTTAGATTTACGTCAAGCGATTTCGAAGAAATTTAAGCGTGACAATGATTTGGATTACAGCCCAGAACAAATTGTTGTTTCAACAGGTGCGAAGCAATCCATTGCGAACGTTGTGTTGAGTTTGATTAACAAGGGAGATGAAGTGATTATTCCAGCTCCTTATTGGGTTTCTTATTTGGAAATTGTTAAGGTTTCTGAAGGTAGCCCAGTAATTGTTAACGCAGGTATCGAAAACGACTTCAAACTTTCAGGGAAAGAATTGGAAGCTGCAATTACGGATAAAACAAAATTGATCATCTTCTCAACGCCATGTAACCCTACGGGATCGGTGTACAGCAAAGAAGAACTTGTAGAAATTGCCGAAGTATTGGAGCGATACCCAAATGTTATCATTATTGCTGATGAGATTTATGAACACATCAACTTCACCTCAAAACACGAAAGTTTAGCGCAATTTCCAGAGATCAAAAATCAAGTAGTTACCGTAAACGGTGTTTCGAAAGCTTGGGCAATGACTGGTTGGCGTTTGGGATATATTGGAGCAAGCGAACAAATTGCAAAAGCGTGCACAAAGATGCAAGGGCAATTTACTTCAGGTACGTCATCGATTTCTCAAAAAGCGGCAATCGCTGCAATGGAAGCTGATCCAGCTGTCTTGAAAG
>CAJQOB010000236.1 GCA_905479845.1 uncultured Flavobacteriales bacterium | reverse complement strand
GTCAAGCTCGGAGCTTCTAGAAATTGCAAAAGTTTTCGTTTCAATGGGGGTCAAAAAGATTCGGTTAACTGGAGGTGAGCCACTAATAAAAAAAGGTGCGACTGAAATCATTCGAGAACTAGGTAAACTACCCATAGAATTAGCGATTACAACAAATGCCGTTATTGTAGATCAGTTCATTGATGTTTTAAAGGAAGCGGGTGTTAAAGCCATAAATGTTAGTCTCGATTCTTTGGATGAGTCTAGGTTCAAAGAAATTACCCGAAGGGATTATTTCACCCGAGTTCGAAACAACATCGATCTCTTAGTTGAAAATGATTTTCAAGTGAAGATCAACATGGTCGTCATTCGCGGAGCCAATGATGATGAAATTGTGGATTTTGTTGAGTGGACAAAGAGCTCGCCCATTCATATCCAATTTATCGAATTCATGCCATTTGATGGAAACAACTGGAACTGGGAAAAGAAAGTTTCCCATGAAGAAATCTATCAAAGGATCGAAAAACATTTCGGGGAAGATGAACTGCTCAAAATAGAAGATCACCCAAATGACACCGCTAGAAACTTCAAACTTATTGACTCGGTTGGTAATTTTGGAATAATTAGCTCTGTGACCAATCCATTTTGCGATACATGCAATAGAATTCGTTTGACTGCGGATGGTAAAATTAAAAACTGTCTTTTTTCGCAATCAGAAACAGATTTACTAAAATTGTACCGCGAAAACAAAAGCCTCGAATCTACAATTCGCCAAGCGATCACTTCAAAAAGTAAAAAACGAGGCGGAAATGATGATTTTAACAATGAATCTGTCGCAATGATGAAAAACAGATCTATGGTCACAATTGGAGGGTAATATGCATGCAGTAATTGAAAAATACTGTTCTAAAGAGTGGCAGGACTTCATCTGTTCACATTGTGAAGTTCGAAATTACAAGGCCGCTGATATGATCTTCAAAATAGGAGAACAAATAGAAGGCTTGTTCTTTATAAATGAAGGGAAGGTTAAAGTTTCTACGCGAACCACTAAAGGCAACACTCGAATTATCCGACTCGCTTCGAACAGCGACATTTTAGGCCACCGAGGTTTTGGCGGAGATTGGACATACTCAATCAATGCACAAGCACTTGCCCCTACGGCAATTACCTTCATACCCATTAAGATTTTCAATCAAACAGTAAAAACGAATCCCGAATTTGGCTTTTACATGATGATGTTCTTTGCCGAGGAACTTAGAACTTCTGAGAAACTAGCGAAGCAACTTCCCGTTAAGAATTTCATTGCCTATGTAGTGCATGCAAACTACAAAGTATTCGGATTTGACCAGGATTCATCTACAAAATTGAGCTTTTCTTTATCCAGAAAGGACATCGCTAACATGGCCGGAATTTCCTGTGAATCTGCGGTGAGAGCCTTACTCAGTTTAAGTGCTGACAAGATAATTCGGCTTGACAACAAAGAGATTCACATTCTAGATCTTGAAGCCTTATTCGAATTGTCGGAGGCACATTAATTGACTCTTTATTTTCTACGTCCTTCGATTTCTTCGTACATGCTATCCGGAATAATGAGATGGCGGCAATACGGAAGTAAACTACGTATCATAGGAATGGCAATCCATACAATTGAAATAAACAGAGCTATTCCTGAAATCACAAACGAATATAATATGGGGCACTCTCGCTGTGCAATTCTCCGATGTGTCCATCTGGATTGTTCAATTCCCAAACGGCTTTTTTCAACCCCATAGCTATTAAAGTTATCCAAAACACGAATAGGGAACCATTAAACATGTAAAATGGTAGCTTTCTGGTAGGACGGTGTTTAACCTCCAATTTTGATAAAATAAAGGACACCGAAGCCAGCAGAATGCACGTGTTGATTCCAATTGTTGTTCCCATGGAGTGAGCAACCGTAACGTGTGTTCCGTGCGTAAAAAAGTTAAGTGTTGGAATCGACATGAGCAAGGCCATAACCAGATTTGCAAAAACCCAGAAGTCGCTTGCTCTAATAAACATATAAGCCATCGAGTTTTCCTTCTTCTCTCTTGGAGTAAGCGACTTTCTCCAACCGTATATGATTCGAATAAAGATTATCCACTCCGTCATACTAACTGCATACGCTACATATCGAATCCAGGGTAATGTTGGCAAAATATAGGCGTGATGCGCCCAACCAAACATCAGGTTTGTCAAGCCGAGAAAGAAGAAAAAGAAGGTTACTCGTCCTCGTGCAATGTTGGTATTATCTTTAATTTTTGAAAGCACATAAAAGGCTGTACCGTACACCAGCATGTTCCAACTTCCTACGAATGACCCATAAGACTTCCATTGAACAGTAAGGTCTTTTACGTAATCCTTTCGGAAATAATCGAACACCCAAAAATTGGCTTCGGATAGGTGAAAGATCATAAATACGATTCCAATTCCCCACATCCAGTAATAGACTGGCCAGTCTTTGACCTTTCCTACAAGGGATTTAAAATAATTGTATCCAAAGATGAACCACCCTAGAAGGATTGGCAAGATGAACACAGGATGAAACACCATGTACTCCCTTCCCCCCCATTTTATTTCCAACTAAGGAGAAAAGAATGCCGAATGCTACACAAGCAAAAATGAATAAGTGCAGCACTCCAAGTCTCGAGGAAAACAGCTTTACTTTTTTACTCCTCCCAATGTAGAAGTAGACACCACCCGTTGCCGTAAGAACAATCCACGAAACAACTGACGTGGTATGCAATGGACGCAATTGATTGAAGGGCAAAACTTCTTTAAAGAAATCAGGGTACAAATATACGAGCGACGTAAGCACTCCAATTAGAGCTCCTACTACCAGCATGCATAGTCCACACAGGATAAAAAGCAGTGAGAAATTTTTCTTCATGTCTACTTGTATTTAATAGAAACCCATCCGTCCTTCCCTAATTCGGCATCAACATTGGGGTAATACCCTGTCCAATCGACGTGGGATAAAAACTGGACTATCTGCTCTTTTTCTTCTTCTGTAAAGTTGAACTTGGGCATTGATTTAGATCCAGCGTTTAAGAATGCCTTTACATAGTTTTCACCTTTATGCGGATTAGATATTACGTTTGTGAGGTCGTCTCCCAAATATCCACCTAAACCATAAATTTGATGACAGGAAGCGCAATTATTATCTTGCCACAGCTTCTCACCTTCCATGGCCTGAGAACTTAAATATGGTGCGGAGGATGCGGTCTTTCCAGAGTACACAATAACCGTGTACACGGCACACACTGTGATAAAAATCATCAATGTTAGCTTATTTTGCCTGATTCGCTTGTGCATTCTTTTTTTTAGGCAAAGGTATCTTCAGGTACACGAACAAAGAATGATCTTAATCAATGAACCTAATGAGGGGGGGGGTGCACATCTACCTCTTCCCTGCTTAGGACTGTATCAAACCACAAGAGTTTTCAATCCTAAATCTTCAACCCTCCTGGCAATTTCTTTTAGTTTTTCCAGTGGAATCGCTTCGATTGACTCAAGTGGAGTATCACGTGAAACAGAGTAAATCATAACCTCTTCGGGTTCCAATTGCTGAAGAATATTCATCCATGAAAGAATGTTTTCTTCTGAGGTATTATCGAAGCGAATCCCATTCTTCTCGCCTTTGATAAACATGGTTTGAATTGTTACCGAACAGCTCAAGGATTGAATTTTTTCAACTAATTCACTAATATGAACTGGGCTTAACGGACTATCGATCAAATTCAGAAGGTCGTCGGTACCGGCATCCAATTTTATCGCAATTGTGTCAATGAAATCCATCGCTGATTTGATTTGGGACTTGTGCAATGTTGTTCCATTTGTGAGTAATACTATTTGATCGTCCTCACAGTATTCATCGCGCATTTGAGCCATGAATTTTGCAATTTCCAGAAAATCCGGATGCAAAGTGGGTTCTCCATTACCTGCAAAGGTTATTTCATCTATTCCATTTTCTAAAGAATTCTTAATGCCTTCTTCAAGCATTTTGAACAGATCGTCTCTACTCATATATTTATGTTTAATCTTTCCAGGTTCCTTCGTGTACCCACATTCACAGTACAGGCAATCGAAGTTGCAAACTTTATCTTGGGTCGATAGTAAATTCACTCCAAGAGATCGACCTAACCTCCTACTTTTAATTGGTCCAAAAACGTGTTCGCTAAACAGAAATGTCGACATAATCTACTTTCATTTTTGAATTCTGATTCTCCGCCAAAAGTAGTTAGTACTCACCCCTCATACTATGATACATATCAGCAAAAAACGTAAGTATTAGTGGTTTTAATGAGGTATTGACAACTCTTACTAAAGCATGTAACTATGAAGATTATCAGAATTCGACATGATCTCTCTCATTTTCTATCGGTGTAATAAACCCCAACTTTGCAATCACAAACTCGGATAATCTCGTTCAATTATGAAAGAATTCTTTCTGTATTTATTAGTTTTTGGTGCTTACGTTGGCCTTTCGATGTTCATCATTTACTTTAAAAGACGAATCAACAAAGCGAAGAGATTAGAAACAACAGTTCTTCTTCCGATATTCTTCGGTTTTCTTCTGGGTGCAACACTACTGATCTCAGCTATAAAGTAAGCACCTTCTAACTGTATCTTCTTCGCATCGAGTGAGTAATATACACTGCAGACATCAAAACGACAATTGCAACAAATTGATGCAACACACCTAGATAAATTGGGACTCCATATAGCAATACAAGAACTCCCAAAATAAACTGAACCCCAACTGCTATGGACGGAGCGTATATACCAGCCTGCACTCTTCGATGAACCTTTTCTTTGATTGCTTTTTGCCATAACAGTGCTAATCCAACAAGAACGAGCACAGCTAAAACCCTATGCATAAACTGTACGAGTCCAGGGCTTTCCATAAGTCCAAAAACGCCCAATTCTTCCATCGCGAGATTGGCATCAAGAGGAAGCCAGTTATCCCCCATTTTGGGATATGTATTGTAAATGAATCCCGCTTTCAGTCCTGCTACGAACGCACCATAAATCAATTGTATCACAATTAAACCAAGGAACCATTTGATCGCTGTTCG
>CAJQOB010000235.1 GCA_905479845.1 uncultured Flavobacteriales bacterium | reverse complement strand
GAAAGTACGTGGGAAAATCCTTTTTTACGATATAGCATATAACTTATCTAGCCCCAACTATTCCTCACGTACAAGTCAATTACATTTTGAATGACAACAATGTAATCAACCTTTAACTAATTTCTCAGTAAAAATAAAAGCACCTCTTTTGGAGATGCTCAGTATACAATAGCCATGATTTTGGCTAGGTTATGAGCATCATCTCCTTGAATTTTTCTTGTTGTCCATAAGGGAAAAATAGTTTACTAAAACTCATTCCCAACAAGTCCTGTGAGGGACTCAAATAACCATGGACAAATTCTTTAATCGGTATCATAATCGTTTCGTTTTAATGATGGTGCAAATATTGGATGAATTATTCGAACTACCAAATATTTTTCTGATTTATTTTATTGATTGTCAGCGTGTTATGTGTGGGTTTAGGCAGTAGGATGGCTGCGCGCTTCATGCACGTATTTGCTCAATTCTCCAATTGACTGTCTCCCAATTGTTTTCCTTTTTTCAACTATTTATTCTATGTCAATTCAGTTCTTCAAATTTTTTCAAAAAAGATCAAAAAAAAACGCCCAATTCTCATTGGACGCTGTACTTATGGTTTAAATCGTGTTCTAATTCAGATTTTTTGATTTCATAAAATACCGCCCAAGCTTTGAGTTCGACCCAAAGTAAAATCGCTCGAGTTCCAGACTCGGTCGCTGGTTTTGATATACGTTTATTCGTTTCATTTGCGTTTAGACGATTGATGTTCGACTTTAGTTGTTTTGTTTCACTTAATTCTACTATTTTTCATCTCTGAAGAGAAGACCAAGCGAAATAAGTAGATTGCTTTCTCCAAAAAAATATTCAATTGAAGCTAAAACGTTCTAATCTATATCTGATAGCGACGATTCTTACTGTTGTTCTAGCATCCGGCTGTTCAACCACGCAATACGTTGGGGGAATTCAAATCAATGAAGCCAGTCAAGATGATTGGGCAAAAACGATCAAGGCTTCAGGAATGAATACTGCACAAGTAACGGCGTATGCAAAGCAGGGTTCGTGGAATACCGATCATTTATGGTGGGAACAAGACGATACTACCCACATCATTAATGAGATCCGAGCACTTAAGGCTCAAAAGGTAAAAGTCATCATGGTCCTGCGTGTAGCTCTCCAACATAGTTATGAGGGCAACATGTTCAAGTGGCATGGAATGATTTATCCAACAACACGAAAAGAGCAAAACGAGTGGTTCTATCGTTACGGGTATTTCGTTGAGATGTGGTCTAAACTCTGTGAGAGAGAAGGTGTAGATATCTTGGCAATAGCCAGTGAAATGAACGCCTTAACCGCTACTGAACAAATCGACTCTCTTCCTCCCTTGATTGAATATTTCTCGAATCGGGAAAAGCAGCTTCATCACGAACTGAAAATTGTTCCGTTTTCGGACGAATTGAAGCGCCACAATCTATGGGAATATGGACGGCAAGTTGACACGAATATTCGACAATATCTTTTGACTGGAATTGAGTCAAATATCAAGTGGACGGAAAAAGCGTTTCATACGGATCAAGCTAACACGGTTTCATTCATCAATCAGGAAAGAAAATATTTGGATAGTGTTTGGCGAAGCATCATCACGAACGCCAGAAAATACTACAAAGGGAAAATTACAATGGCTTCAAATTTTGACAATTACCATGAAGTTTCCTTTTGGGATGAATTGGACTTCATCGGAATCAACGCCTACTTCTCCCTTCGACCTGTGCATCGAGTTCCCATTTCTGATGAATCCATTTATGCAGAACTGGTTAAAGGTTGGGAAAAGGTGTTCTCCGATATTTCTGAATTTAAAGCATCCAAAAGTTTATTGGATAAACCTCTCTTTTTTACTGAAATCGGATACACAAAGAAACAAGACTGCACACTTGCCCCGTGGGGTGGTGAAGGTTACACCTTGTTGAGTAACGACGAACTGGATACTCTGGTGATTTGGAAAGAAGCGGAAGATAAACCAAGCGAACGAATCATGGCGATTGATGCTCTTCATCAGGTTGTCAAGAATGAAAAAATTCCACTTATTGGTCTCAACTATTGGAAATTGACCAGTCATGCATACCATGAGGGATATGAACCCTTTATGTTATACATCAATGAAAAGGAGGAGGACGGTTTGCAATCTGCACTTTCGCAGTTTTTGACGAGACGAAAACGGTGATGGAAGTTCGGGCTTCGAGAAGCTCTGCCCTCCAAATCATCTTTTCAATTTAAAGCGCTCTCCAACAAAAACCTTCACTGGGTTTCCTCGTTCCAATTCAAGGTGATTCGACCATTTGTCAATTATTGTTTCATAGCTCTTTCCTTGATTAATTTCAGCTAATTTTTCCTTTAATCTCAGCAAGGCGGTTTTCTTATTCTGAAGTTGGGATCTACTGTCCATGGAAACTGCCTGAATCCCTGTTGGAACATGTGTCGCTCGTACAGCAGAGCTCACTTTGTTCACGTGTTGACCTCCTGCTCCAGAACTTCTCATCGACTGATATCGCACCTTTTTTTCGTTAAATTCAATTAGTTTTTGCTTTTTAATTTCAAAAAAACCGATAAACCAGTTCTTTCGTTTGTGATTTTTTCGAAACGGAGATTGTCCAATCCATTGAATTGTTCCCAACCAAGGCTGAATAATACTCCGCACATTTTTTCCGGATAATTCTATTGAAACAGAGAGAACTTCATGGTTCGTTCTCCCCGTTTGTTGATCAATAATAGTTGCTTTTACCCCTTGCTTTTCGCACTGAACCAAGAAGAACGCGAGTGTTTTTGCAACCACCCACTCGCATTCTCGAGGGCCCCTTCCTGAGGTAATTTGTATGACTTTCTTTTCCATTTTTAGTAGTCCATTCGGACGATTTTAGGCATAAATGTTCCAACAACTTCCACTAGTTCTCGTTGATGATCCATCACCTGTTCGATATCCTTGTAAGCCATCGGAGCTTCATCTACTCCTCCTCCAATCAATTCAACCTCCGCTTTCTTTAGCTCTGCCTTAATGGCTCCGTTCGTGAATTGCTGTTTGCATGCTCTTCGAGAAAACTTGCGCCCTGCTCCGTGAGAAGCAGATTGCAAGCTATTTTCATTTCCGAGCCCTCGCACAATGAAACCAGGGGCTGTCATCGAACCAGGAATAATCCCCAATTCACCCTTTGCTGCAGGTGTTGCTCCCTTTCGGTGTACTACACACTCCTTTCCATTTACTTTTTGCTTCCACGCAAAGTTGTGATGGTTTTCTATGGTCGCAACGGGTTTCGAACCAAGGAGCTTACTGATTCTGGAGTGGATGTTATCGTGACATGCTTTAGCGTAATCGCCCGCAAGACTCATTGCCATCCAGTATTCCTGACCATCGTGCGTATTGAGGTCTAGCCATGCTAGGTGTTGTACCGGTTTTGGTAGCGGACATTGCTTGGTGGCTAGATAGGTATAATGCTTCGCAATATTTGCTCCTAACCCTCTTGACCCGCTATGCGACAATAATCCGATATAATCGCCCATTGGTAGTCCCCATTGATTATCACGATCAGTAATTCTCACTGTTCCAAACTCAACAAAGTGGTTTCCTCCTCCAGAAGTTCCCAATTGATTGTAGGCCTTTGTTTTCAAGCTTTTTACCAAAGGAATCTCGCTGAATTCAGATCGAGAAAAGATCTCGTGATCCTCTTTTCGTTTGTGCGTTTCATACATTCCAAACTTCGTGTGCTCTGCAAGGATGTTTTTGAATTGATCCTTCTTTCCTTTCAAGTACGAAACCTTAATTGGAAAAATTGAAAGTGCCATTCTACAACCGATGTCGACACCAACTCCGTATGGAATCACTGCGTTCTCAGTAGCCAAAACACCTCCAATTGGTAATCCATATCCTGAGTGTGCGTCTGGCATCAAGGCTCCAGAAACTGAAATCGGAAGTTTCAGTGCGTTGTACATTTGGTACTTCGCTTCATCATCAATTTCATCTTCTCCGAAAAT
The DNA here is from genome assembly GCA_905479845.1 of uncultured Flavobacteriales bacterium. Lineage (GTDB taxonomy): Bacteria > Bacteroidota > Bacteroidia > Flavobacteriales_D > Crocinitomicaceae > UBA4466. Next base: position 2,600 of record CAJQOB010000235.1, on the reverse strand, counting down.
GGTGAATGGAGCTCGTTGGGTTTTTAGCTCGTGCATTTTGACCTCAACAGGTTTGATCAATGCTTCAGCTACTTTCCCCCAGATGGGGTCTCCGCTGTACTCTTCAGGATTGACAAGGACGAGTTTTGCTGCATCCAAGTTTCGTTGTTTCGTTTCTTTTTTTCTGTATCGGTTAATTTGCCCGAGGGCAATATTTACCGAGTTGTTCTGTGGGAAGCCTAATTTGATTAGGTCTTTCCCTTTTAACTTCTTTCCCATGATTCTTCTTTATGGTATAATTCTATTTTCGATCTTAATCGAACCAATTAGTTCTTGATCAGGGAAAGACACTTGGTCACTTCCGGTTCCCTTTTCTTGATGTTTTGCATCGGCTTCTTTGATATTTCAAGGAAGTGTCGCCGCGGAAAAGCTTCGCTAAAATTCCTTTCGCGAAATCCGCGACGACAATCTCTGTAGTTATTCTCTGCTTGCTTTCAAGTATGCTTCATCTCTTTTCTCGATTTCGGAAAAAGGACTTCCTGCAACACAAGAAATATTGGAAAATCCATTTAACTCTGTGATCATTGATTCAGACTCAGAAACTGCTCCACGGTACTTTTTTCCATAGCTTCCCGTTCTTTTCTTCGTTGCTGGATCCAAATCTCCCCAACTTGGTGGTCTACTTTTCTCTATAGGCTCAACAAAATATGTTCTACCCGTTTTAAGTGACCTAACGATGAACCTTCCTGTTTCATCTCTATTCGTTAAAAAGTGTTTTACTCGCTTCATCACTGTTGTTTTTAAATTAATACTCGATGGATCAGCCCATAAATATTCGCTGCAACCTGACTCACTAAACTCTGCAGCAGATTTGCACTCCGCAGGGGAATCGAACCCCTATTCCCTCATAGAAAGTGAGGTGTACTAGCCATTATACTAGCGGAGCATTTCGTGCATCTTCAATACACTTTTACTATGAAACTTGATGCATAAAAAAAGCACCTCTTGTTGGGAGATGCTCATTATGAATGGATGCGTTTTTACATCACTCAATACGGACCTCCCATGTTTCTTCATCTGGATTTACTCCCTCGGATGAGAAACTTTCTTTTTGCTCTAAGGCTAAAAAGAACTGTTCGTTTATATGGATTAATTCTGTATTCATGTCTTACTTATTTCGACGGTGCAAAGATGTGGGGCATTATTGATAAATCCAAATGATTATTGGTTTTATTTTTCTGATTATCAACATGTTATGGTAGTTGTTAGGGTGTAAGAAGTCACCGCGCTAAACGCACGTTTTTGTTCAATTTGTCAACTGACTGTCTCTCAATCGATTTCTTTGTTTCAACAACTTTCTCTTATGTTGGTTTACTCATTCATGATTTCTCAAAAAAAAGTGCAAAAAAAACGCCCAAATGAATTTGGACGTCGTGATTTTAAGTTCAATTATGGAATTTAACTACTCCATAAGCGCATATTTAATGGCACGACGTCTACTATTTTGGTTCATTTCTCTCATTACTGATGCAAATATGAGGGGTTTTGGTGAGAAATCAAATTATTTCCAGAACTGGTACCAGCGTTTTGTTGAGATATCCGCATCAATAAATGGTGTACATTCAACGTGTTTAACGGGCTCAAAAATTAAATTTTTCTTGGTCTGAAGGTCTACAAATTCAAACCTTTTAAGAAGCTTAGCAGCTTCTGACTTCATGTCACTGATAATATCACTTCTAAATAAATAACCAGAATATGGAAACTCGTCATACTGATCCCAAAGAACATAGAACGAATAATACAAAGCCTTTTCATCTCCCCAATCAGAATATTCACAGATGTTTTGAACATAGCATATAACTTCCTTGTGATTCTGAGCGTTAACTATTAAGTGGGCATTCTTTTCAATTGCGTAGACATAAAACTCCTCTTGATCGAATGTTTCAAAACAGAACTTTTTCAATTCATGTTCAGCATCCTTTTTCTTTAGGTCAATCGAACACAAACGCAGTACGTTGTCATCCTCAAGAATAGAACATTGAATATCAGCATCATTGTAAAACCATTCTTCAAATTGAGGAATGGTTATTAATCCAGCACATACATCAAATACTTTCTGTTTCATTTTTTCTTGTTTTAATAATAGGGGTGATAACACTTGAACCATAATGTAAATAAGGTCTAACTTTATTCTCATAGCCTTTCTAACAAGTTTATCGAATGAGACTATGAAACCAACTTAAAGCGGCGATTATTCCAGCAGACAAAAACAGTAAAAAAAGAACCTTCAACAACATCCACACTGCTTCTTTGAACCAATTTGTCTCAGAATTCAATGTTTCATCGGTGATTCTCACAATAGGTGAGCGATGGACATATCCCCCTTCGTTTTTACTCTCCTCCTCTAATTCTTCAAGAATCTCCCTTGAAAAATTGGTGAGCTTTGATTTATCCCCTCTAAACTTTATATCATTCAAGATTCTTGTTGCGGAGTGGTTCATTGATTCTCGATAAATCTCTATACACTTTACAATGTGATATTCATTGGAGGGATACATCAACCAGTATTTTCCAGCAGCGTCGTAAAATCCAGAATCATAGTAAAGCTCACCCAGCATGTT
>CAJQOB010000234.1 GCA_905479845.1 uncultured Flavobacteriales bacterium | reverse complement strand
AGCTGTTAATACTGCATCTGCCGCAGGATCTGTTCCTACACTTGCAACGTCAGCATCTAAGGCCATTGCTGTTGTTTGTAACAATGGAATCTGTGTGTACTCCTCGAAAGAAGCTGTAACATCCAAAGTAACTGAAGATGTCGTTTCATTCAAGCGTACGTTATCTACACCCAAACCTGAAGCCCAAGCTCCTTGATCATTGAATCTGAATGAGATCAATACACCCGCAGTTCCAACGTATGAATTCAAAGGAATAACAAAGTTGTCTTGCCAAGTCCCGTTGACAGCAGCCATTGTATGCTCAACAACCCATGTTGTTCCGCCATCCGTACTTACTTCAACAAATCCTGTTGATGAGTATTGTCCATCCATGTAGAAGTCAGCAATCAATTCCAAACCTCCAGTAAGTGTAGAGAAATCTTGAACTGGTAAGATCAATCGATCCTCTGATTTATCACAGTTACATGCGTCATCATTTGATTGAGCAAAAAGCGTATGGGCTGGTGCTGGCCAATAACCTGCACTGTTCGCCATAACATTGTCACCAACATCATAAATACCATCTGTTGCTAATCCAGATTCTGTCCAACCTGCTGGGAGTCCATTTGCCCCCATGGTTCCTTCAAAATCCTCCGTGAAGAAAATTTGTGCGTTCGTGGTATTTGCCCAGAAAAGGGAAACACCAAGCATCAACGATGCATTAAGTAGTAGTTTTTTCATATGTTCATTTTTCCAAGAGCTGCAGCTACAAATGAACTTTAAAGCTGCACTCTAACAGTTTAAATTTTAACAAACGTAGGGATATTCTCGTTCACAATCAACAAAAATGACTCATTTAACGATCAATTTTATCCAATTTGACCCAATGTTGACATAAAACATCCCACTTGTTAAGCCTTCTAACGAAACATTATTATCTCCCTCATTAACAGTAAACTCTCTAACCACAACTCCATTTGATGAGTAAATATGCGCCGCTAAATTTTCAGCGGACTCAGATTTGACCATAACTACGTCCGTTGCAGGATTTGGAAATACAATTATCTCTTCCAGAGCAACTTCTTTTATAGAAGATGTGCTAATACACGGAAGCGAGTTTTGCTCTATTGGAGCAGATGCTGAAAGATCCTGTCCAACGAAGCCAGAAAAATCACTTGGATATTTCGCAGGCTGAAACATTCGCTTTAAGGATAAGCCTGTGTCTCCTTGTGAGGCAATTTGTCCATTTGTTTTAATTGGAGCTAGATAACTCCAAACAACCTGAAGGTTCGTATCAACTTCAATAAATGTAGACTGATTTCCTGCAGCAATCAGAATATTATCGTTTTCCTGAACCTCCGCTCCACTGATATGTGCAGAAAATAAACTGTCGGGTAATTGATAGTCCAAAAACGTCGTTGCAGGCAGATATGCATTATTAAGAACTGGAAAAACATTGTTGACAGAATCAAAAGGAAATTCAATGATTTTCACTTTTGACACGTTTGTAGTGTTTACTACTTCCTGGTTACTAAATATGCTAATCATGTTCTTGTATTTAGCACCACGGTTTATCCACTGAGGATCATGCTGAAAATACAGTTGTTGATCGGCAGCAGTTCCTCCGTTATAGTTCATAGGGTTTCCCCAGCGCCACAGTAAATCCCCGCCTTGTCCATATAAACCACCAGAGTTAGAAGCAGCTTCTGATGTGGATGTACTGTGATCGATAATGAATACCTCATCAAGCATTGGTGAACTCAACAAAATCATATCCAAATCTTCGTTGTAGTCAATTCCGTTTAAATGTATCCAATCTGGATTGCTATTCTCATTCCCCCTATTTATATCGATCCGTGCTTTATTGACAAGTAAATCACCAAAGTTCGCCTTCGTTGAGTCAAAGTCTTGTACGAGATGATCCCAAGCGTGCCATTCCCACACAATTGAAGAAAAACTACCAATTGGTTCAACTTCAAATATCACGCAAGGCCATAGACCTTCCGCAGGAATATTTGTTGTGTCTCTGCCCACCGCAATGCATTCTGCAATGGTTTTCTTTTCCCATGCTATTACAAGAAGGTTATCATTCGGTAAGATGTGTACATCATGGTGGAGGTGGTAATTAGAATCGGCGAGAGAATACTCCCAAACCAGTGCTCCTGACCAATCTTGTTCAATAATTCGTCCTGTAATTCCTCCGCCAGTAAACGCATCATCTCCAGCAAACCTAACTGCCTTTACTAAGTTTCCATTTGACTTAAGCCTAGCGAATGCACCATTCGGTAAGTCACTTGACCATTGATTAACTTTTTCACCACAATTATTTATCAAATATGTTGTGTCATAGCTCAAAGGATGAAACAGGGTGAGCCCCTCACTTGTTTCGTCCTCATATAAGAGCGTTCCAACAGTTTGGGTAGATCCAGAAATAGGTACTAGAAATAATAAAATAGAGAATACGATCCGCATATATAAGTAGTATTTAAGCACTAAAGTTAAGAAAACCATCAACATTGCATGAAGGAAATGTTCGTGTTCAACACGTCTTACATAAATCACCTACGCGCAAATAATGCCTATTTTTGACCTGACAAAAAAGAACGCAATGATCAAAATAAAACACTTCTTCATTCTAACAGCTCTTGTTTTTTTGCAGGCTTGCGCATCATCTCAATCAACAGCCTCTACGGAAACATCATCCGAAACAACCGCTGAAAGTGATAGTCTTACAGTTAAAAAAAGTAAGACGGGAGAGGAAGCTGGTATCAAAATGAACGGTGAAGTAAGGACTGAAAGTATCGTCACTCCCAAAAAGAAAAAGAAGAAGTAAGATTGCTTCAACGCAACTTTTTGCATCCTTGATCATGTCAAATCCACGAAAAATATTGGTTGTTGGAGCGGGTCTGTCTGGCGTCAGTGTTTCCATTCAACTGCTTCGCAAAGGTGCAGATCTTGTACTTATCGATAACGGTAAAAATGCTAGTTCAATTATTGCAGCGGGAATCATGAACCCTCTTGTTTTTCGTCGAATGACAAAGGGCTGGCGTGTTGATGATTTTGTACCTTCTTCGGTAAAATTCTATTCTTCCATTGAAGCAGAAACGAACTCTTCGTTTTTCCAAAACCTCCCAATTCGAAGAATGTTTTCTACAGAACATGAGCGCGAATTATGGTTAAAAAAGCAAGATCGAGAAGATTTCATGGAATACATGACTCCTCTTGAAGAGTCGGATGACAATTACGATCGCTGCATTAATCAATTTGGATCTGGGAGAATCAAGAACGCATTTACGGTAAATCCACCCGTATTTTTGGCTGCAACAAAGAAAATCATTGAAGAAAAAGGACACATCATCCAAGAGGACTTTGATTACACACAACTCAAAGAAACAAGCTACAAGAGTGTTCAATATGACGACATCATTTTTTGTGAAGGCTACTTGGGAATGAATAATCCTTGGTTCTCATTTTTGCCTCTCAATCCGACAAAGGGTGAAGTTTTGACCGTGCGCTCCGAAACCTTACCTGAAGATGAATCCCTGAATCGAAAGTGTTTCAACCTTCCTTTGGGAGAGAAGAAATTCAAAATTGGTTCGACCATCGACTGGAACAATACTTCTTTGGAAACTACAGAAGAAGGACGGGACGAAATCTTGAAAAACGTCTCCTACATCGTAGAAGAAGAGCTTGAAGTCTTGGAGCACCAAGCCGGAATACGCCCTGGGTCTAAGGATCGTCGACCATTTATTGGTACTCACCCCGACCTTCAGCACTATCATGTTTTTAACGGGTTAGGGTCGAAGGGATACTTGCTCTGTCCTCAACTATCAGAAGAATTCGCAGATTTTATTCTTGATGGAAAAGCGCTTGATCCAGAAGTGCGAATTGAGCGTTATTACACCTCAGACTAGTTTATTCTGTGGCTGTCGGCCAAGAAAAACCCAAAAAATTATCGTTGAAAACTAAAGAAGATAAAAGCTTGTTAAAATTTAAGTTACCTAGGAAGATATTTCATTCGGATGTTATTGCATAGGCTAAAGAATCGTATCTTTGTTCAAATTATTAAACATAGATATTATGTATCCACCAGAATTAGTTCAGCCAATGAAGGAAGACTTGACTAGCGTAGGATTTACGCAGTTGACATCTCCATCTGAAGTTGATGAAATCATAAAAAATACGGAAGGGTCATTATTGATCGTAGTAAACTCAGTTTGTGGTTGTGCAGCTGGAAATTTACGCCCAGGGGTGAAATTGTCATTAAACAATGATGTAAAACCAACTGCTCTTGCAACGGTTTTCGCTGGAGTTGACGGTGATGCTACCAACCAAGCGCGTAAATATTTCCTTCCTTACCCTCCATCTTCACCATCTGTGGCTTTGTTCCAGAATGGAAAGTTGGTTCATTTCTTAGAAAGACACCACATTGAAGGAGGAACGGCACAAATGATTGCTGATAACTTGGCTGAGTCTTACAAAGAGTTTTGTAACTAGAACAAGTACTTGATTATTGAAAAGGGTGAACAACCGAAGTTATTCACCCTTTTTCTATTTAATGCGCTCATTTAGTCCGTTCGCCCAATCGAAATCCAACTGCGTGAGTCCGTTCTCATCATGGGTGGTAATACTCAATCGTAACTTTCTAGATTCGCTGATTTGCATGTCCGCGTGGTGATTCACCCCATCCGAATACCTGGCAACGAGCAGTACAAATTCCGCCAGCTTCGTTTGATTCTCAAAAATAAACTCGCGCACCAAGGCGTTTTCAGAATTCTTCCAGTTTTCTATTTCCATCGTTCTTTCAGTTCAATTATTGCATTGTACAACTGCTCCATGCTTTCAATTACAAAGTACGTCGTTTGGATCTTGTCCGTTTCAAAGTATGTCTCCAATATTTCATCCAAATCAAAGGGAACTCTTTCTGTACTGGGCTCCAAACATGCTATTGACTCACCAAAAGAAGAAGCGATTCCAGCCCCAAATACCTTCGGTCCATTTTGATTGATTAGACCGAACTCAATGGTAAACCAGTACAATCGTTGCAGTTGAATTACCCTCATTTCGTTGTCTTTGTTTTGAACTCCTAGTTTACCGAACTCATGGATGAAGTCAGAGAAAACCTCATTGGAAAGCAGGGGAATATGTCCGAACACATCGTGGAACATGTCAGGTTCTTCCAAGTAATCTAATTGGCTCATGGATCTCAACCATGTTGAAGAACAAAACTGCTTCGTTGACAGTAATTCGAAAAACTCATCTACGGGAATAAGTCCTGGAACACAATACATCTTCCAACCTGTGCGCGAATTGAACCACTCGTTCAATTGAGAGAACTCAGCTATTCGATCCGAATAAAGTACTTCCCCCATCTCTTCTAAAGCATTCAAATACTCCGAGCACGCCTTGTCTTGAAGATTCACTACTTGTCGATCAAAAAGGGTCTTCCACACGTCAAAATCTTCTTGCGTGTATTGTTCAAATTGTTGTTTCATTTTACCGCATAAAAAAAGCCTGATTCTATCGAACCAGGCCACATATAAATTCATCACATTATACCTCTAGTTCGTCTCCAGCTGGAAATACGAGTAAGCATAATATGTGTTTGTGTTCATCATTGAGCCAAATATAGACAATAAGTTCATGTTTCAAAGACAATTGCTCACTTCCCACCTAAGTTCGATGAAAAATGCACTTAGGTTTTTAGTATCTTCGTGACATGGTGTTGAATATATTGCATAAGCGCTTTCACATTGCAGGCGATATCTATATTGATATAGATAAAATCATATTCGCTCTTCTCATCATTGCTGGTACCTGGTTGTTTATCATTGCTTTGAGACGTTTGATTACACGTCCAAACTTTATTGCGGATAAAATTCAGGAGAAGCGACAGATGACCATTTTTCTCCTTACCAAATATGCTGCGTGGTTCATTGCCATCATAGCCAGTTTGTCCGTTCTAGGAATCGATTTGGGCACCTTGGTTTTGGGTTCTACCGCCTTATTGGTTGGTTTAGGGTTCGGGCTTCAGCACATTTTTCGCGATTTCATTTCTGGAATTTTTCTATTGTTTGAGGGCTCAATCAAAATTGGAGATATCATCGAAGTGGATGACGTAGTTGGGGTAGTTCTCGAGGTAAACTTAAGAAGCTGTGAACTGAAAACTCGCGACGACGTTAAAATCATCGTTCCGAATTCAAAATTTTTAGCCGAGGAGGTTGTGAATTGGTCGCATGAGAGTGATCAGGTTCGATTTACAATCGAGGTTGGCGTTGCTTATGGATCTGACATCGACAAAGTAAACGAGTGTCTCGTGAAGGCAATGCAGGCTCACAAGCATGTTTCTTCATCGCCAAAACCGTATACACAATTTGCCAAGTTTGGTGACTCTTCCTTGGAATTCAAGATGTTTTTCTGGTCGAAGAACACCTTTTTGATTGAACAAGTGAAATCAGACATACGTATTGATGTTTACAAGCGTTTGAAAGCAAATGATTTGGCAATTCCGTTCCCTCAGAGGGACATTCACATCAAGGGGGTTGAAGGTCGCGACTTGTTAAAGAAGGTAGACGTTAAGAAAGAAATGGAAAATTAATCCACGATATCTCCTCCAAAAATTCCACTTCCAGGACCTAGTTTTATCACTTCATTTGAGCAATTAATCAAGGTTGAGTTGTGCTCAATGAACAAAACTGTACTTCCTCTTTCAACAAGGTTTTGAAACAATCTAATCAATTTCAAAATATCCACTTGATGCAAGCCCGTACTCGGCTCGTCAAAAAGATAAAGCGATTTCCCTCCTGAATTCATCAGTTCTTTCGCCAATTTCAAACGCTGAGCTTCTCCTCCCGACAAAACATTTCCTCCGTGACCTAATTGCAAATGCCCAACCCCAACATCTTTCAAGAGTTGAAGACCTTTTTGGATGCGATCATTGTCAAAAAACTCAAACGCTTCGTTGACCGTCATTTGTAATACTCCTCCTATTGATCTCTCTTTAAACGTGCACTTCTGAATTTCTGAATTGTAGCGTATTCCCTTACACACATCACATTCTGCCCAAACATCACCCATGAAATCCAAACTGGTTTTCTGCTGTCCGTGGCCTGAACAAGCGTGACATTTTCCTTTTTTACTCTGGTAACTAAAATCAGTTTTTTTGAAGCCAAACCTTTTTGCCTCTTCTGATTTCGCGAACTCACCTCGAATCAAATCCAGTACTCCTGTGAATGAAGCGACTGTACTCAATCGGTTCCCTGTGAAGGGTTTTTGATCGATCAGAAGTACCTCATCAAATTGCTCCATTCCAAAGATGGACGAGCAACCAAGGGCTCGTTTTTTAGTGTGCGACTCGAATAAAACATCTCGAATCAGGCTGGATTTCCCACTTCCAGAAACCCCAGTAACAGCAGTAATTTGTCCCGAACGGAAAGTGACATCAATGTTCTTTAGATTATTTTGCTTCGCTCCTTTGACTCCAAAAGTGAGTTGATCATTATCGAATTCAATTGGTTTCAATTCTATACGTTTCTCCAACAATTGAGCTGTAAGAGTCTCACGTTTCAGTTCAGACTTTGTTCCTTGAAAAACAACTTCTCCCCCAGCTATTCCAGCTCCCGGACCCATTTCAATAATGTAATCCGCCGATTGAATAAACTGACTATCGTGTTCAACAGCTATCACCGTATTTCCCTTTTCAACTAGACCCGTGAGAAGTTTCATTAATGCAGTAACCTGCTCCGCATCCAGTCCAATTGTTGGTTCATCCAGAATGTAGGTCACTCCGTACAAATCAGCCGAAAACTGACCAGCAAGTGAAATACGTTGATGCTCTCCTCCCGATAAACTCTTCGTTGATCTATTGATACTCAGGTGTCCCAGACCTAAATCAAGGATGGGTTTCATTTTTCGCTGAATTCCAGGAATAATTGCTCCAGCTATTTTGTTTTCTGCTGCACCTGTATTTGTTTCAGCTTCTTCCAACAACTCACTGCACTCTGCAATAGTCAGCTGAGTCAACTCGTGAATGTTCAACCCTAAAAATTGGGTTTCTAGGAGTTCTTTTTTTAATCGGCTTCCCTCACATGTTCGACATTGAACTTCGTGAAGAACCGCCTCCAATGCTTGTTTGTTTTTGTTCGAAAGCCTGCGTTGATATTCATCATCCAAGTAATTGCAAAGTCCTAACCATTTTGCTTTTAGCGCTTGTGTTCCCGTGCGCGATTTGGTTTTGAATGTCCACTCAACATCCCATTCCGCGTCATCTCCACCATAGAGAATTACGGACTGCTGTGCTTGCGGTAAGTCCTTCCACAGAAGTGATAAATCCCACTTTTTGTGCTCTGCTAGTGTCTGCAGTGTTGCTATGAACTGACCGTGAACATCGCCATAATAATGAACAGCCTTATTGGAGGAAATCGCTCCTTCATGAATCGATTTTGCGGGATCAACAATCACTGCATCAGGATCACATTTGAGTTGAAAACCTAGCCCTCGGCAAGATTCACAAGCTCCGTTATGATGGTTGAAAGAAAAGCTTTGGGCAGAAAAACCTTTCCCATTTTGGGCTCCAATTCTGGCATACAACAATCGAATAGAATCGTAGATTCCAGACAGGGTTCCGACCGTTGACCGATTGGACCTTGAGCCTGCTTTTCTTCTCATTGCAATACTCGGCCCGAGCCCCATTGATTCAGCAATTACTGCTTCGTTGTTTTGATGAATTAGTGAACGGTTGTAGGCTGAAAGAGACTCTGTAAATCGAGCATTTGCCTCAGCGAAAATGGTATCATAAACCAGCGAAGATTTTCCGCTCCCAGATAAACCGGTCACAACTGTTATTTGATTCTTTGGAATTCGAAGGTCAATATTTTTGAGCGTATGCGTTTCAACTCCAGTTAGAACTATTTCATTCGTATTAACATTTGTTGAGCTGGCATCAATTGTCTTATTTGGCTCAGTTGCCCTTGGAAGACCTTGGTGAATGATATTACCCCCTTGACTTCCGCTTTCCGGTCCTAATTCGATATGCCAGTCACTCTGCTGAATAATTTGTTCGTCCTGTTCAATGCACACGATCGTGTTTCCTTTGTTCGTTATTTGCTCGAATAGATCCAACAAGGTCTTTACATCTTGGTGATGCAACCCCGTGCTCGGTTCAGTGAGTACATATAACGTTGATCCTGTATCCTTTTTCTGAAGTTGATTCGCAATTTTTATGCGCTGAGCCTCACCTCCCGACAGTGTCGTTGATGATTGACCCAAAGTCAAATATCCTAATCCAATGGATTGCAAGGTTTGAATTCCTCGAAGGATTTTCGGCTGGTCTTCAAAAAAAGAAACTGCTTGATTAACGCTCATTTCGTAGATATCAGCTATTGATTTCTCTTTGAAACGGACTTCTAAAGTTGGGGCATTGAATCGCTTTCCGTCGCATTCACCACAGAGTAAATCTACATTTCCCAAAAAGTGCATTCCAATTTGCGTTTTCCCTGCACCTTGACACGTTTCGCAACGGCCTCCCTTGTTGTTAAATGAGAAGCGCGACTTCGTATAGGATAACTCTTTTGAAAGTGGAAGTTTGGCGAATAAATCTCTGATGTGATCTGAAATTCCCAAATAAGTAGCGGGATTGCTGCGTGGTGTTTTTCCAATTGGCGATTGATCAACGTAAACCAATTTATCCAGTTCATCTAGATTCTTCGTTGACTTTACACCTTCATCATTTGCGTTGGTGTTCTCAAGGAGTTCCAACAAAATTCCCTTAACTAAGCTTGATTTTCCCGTTCCCGATTTTCCACTTACAACATTCAGCTTTCCCAATTGAAAGGAAACATTGATGTTTTTTAAGTTATTTTTCCTGCAGCCAATTAAGTCGATGCTTTTTCCTGAAGGCTTCTTTTTATGGAGTTCATTGCTCCCCTCAGTAATGGCTCGGAAAGTCGCACTAACCTTCGCTAGCCCTTTATTCACTAGAAAATCATCGTAGGAACCATTGAACAGAATTTCACCGCCATTCAATCCTGCCTGAGGACCAACATCTACTATCCAATCTGCCTGTCGAATGGTTGCCAAATCGTGCTCTACTACAATAACGGAATTTCCTTTTCTCACCAGTTCTTTCAAATGATAAATCATTCGATCATTTTCTTCCTGATGAAGCCCAATGGATGGTTCGTCAAAAATATAGAGAACATCACTGAGCGAACTTGTGAGTTGATTGGCCACGCGAAGTCGCTGAATTTCACTCGATGATAGACTTTTCGCCTCTCGGTCAAGCGATAAATGACCAAGTCCCAAATCGGTGAGAATGACTACTTGTCCCACAATTCTATCAAGGATCTTTTTTGAAACATCCTCCCACTTCTGTTGGTTGATCCACCTGTTTAGTTCGTTCAATTCGAGCCGAGTCAATTCCGAAATGGTTTTATCCTTAACCTTCACGCTTCTTGCGTCAGCGTTGATTCTTTCACCGCTACATTCCGTACACGTAATAGACTTTACATACTTGAGAATATTCGCATTTCTATCACGGCGTAGGATATCGGACATTATTGGAATCATGCCTTTGTAGTGGCCTTCCTCTCTTGGTTTCGCCTTAATTCCCGTCCACTTCAAACGTGACTCTAAACTGTGCTTTCCAAATGGAACTTTGATTTTATCGCTTCCATAAAGAATTACCTTTTGCTGCGCTTCAGTCAACTCATTCCAAGGAATTTCCACGTTGAAGCCTTCCACTTCGCACACTTGGTTGAGCACATCAATGGTCACCTGCGAATACATAATGTAACCTGTTGGCAAGGTTGGAGCGAGAGCACCCTCACGAATTGTTTTTTCCGGGTGAATGACGAGCTTTTCCAAATCAATCTGCTCTTCTTTCCCTATTCCAGAACAATGCGGGCATCTTCCAACTTCTGTATTGAAGGAAAACAACGATCTCGAGAGTTTTATTTCGCGAGCAGTCTTACCTTTTCGAGCAAAGAGTAATCGCAAAAAATCATAGATGTCCGAAACGGTGCCAACAGTTGACCTCGCATGCATTCCAACCGTTTTTTGTCCAATGGCAATAACAGGAGATAATCCTGTAATAGAATCCACATCTGGTTGACTCAACTTCCCAATAAATTGTCGGGAAAAAGAGGGTAAAGTCTCAAAATATCTCCGTTGGCCCTCCTTTGCTATTACGTCAAAAATCAAACTAGATTTCCCTGATCCAGAAACACCTGTTACCACTACAAACTGGTTGTGAGGAATACTTACATCAACTTCTTTAAGGTTGTTTGTACGTGCTCCGCGAATGTTGATTTCTACAGAATGTTTCTCGCTCATGCTGTGAAATTAGAAAAACTTGGTTTTATCGCACCCAAAATCTAGAATTCAGCCATTTCGCACATTCTGTTTTAGATGATCAATGCGTCAATTAAAGCACTCGTGGACGTGATAATACATAAGATAAATCCGAGTACTACCCATTTCATTGGGGCTTGAGCAATTGCCGCTCCATTCGCTCCCATCGTTACGGCAGCAACCAAGGATAACAATATTATCTGCGGTAGCTCCTCTAACTCGCTGATGTAACACACGGCTATAGAACCCAAACAACTTTGGATAGTTAGTAATATTGGCAATAGCCCGAAACGATTGTGCTCAACCATCTCCCAGTAATCTTGATTGTCTTTAAATTTCAATACTTTCATGATTCGTTCTAATTATTGTCTCTTCAAATGTGCGGACATTCGCTCTTTTCGTTTATGACATAAATCATAAGAGCGTAAAATTGAAGCATTTAATATTGTCGCGGATGATTGAAAATTCTTTATTGGTAAAATATGGAGCAATAGAAAAGCAGTATGCAAATAGCCGATCTAACTGGTTTAAGGGTAGAAGCAGTGATCAGAGCGCTCAAAAAAATGGATAAAAGCGGCGAAATCAGAATAAAAAGTCGAAAGGTCTATCGCTAATTAATTTCTAGCTATGACTTAGATCATAAACTCATAGTTGAGAATGTATTTACTTCGTTCAAAGGTTTGGAATGAAAGAAATTTAAACAAGAGGCGATATTCAAATACTGGTTCATGCGTTTTACGATCGGATTCGTAAAGATTCAGTTCTAGGGCCCATATTTAACGCTGTAATACCCGAAGTTAAGTGGCCCGCACACTTGAGAAAACTAACAGACTTTTGGGAGACAGGACTGTTCGGAACACCCAAATACAAAGGGAATCCTGTCCTTTTACATCAGCATACAGACGCAAAAATGAACTTTACCATTGAACAAGAGCATTTTGGTCGGTGGTTAAACCTGTGGTTTGAAACAATCGATTCCTTATTCGTTGGGGCGAAAGCTGAGCGAGCAAAACAGGCTGCTCGAAAAATGGCAACAGGGCAATATTTAGCGATTTGGAACGCACGTCCAAGAGTTGAAGAAACGTAGCATCCGAAGATGGTGTCAACTTGATGCCGAATTCATATTATGCATTTTAAAGGCGTACCTTTGCAATGATTTTGGAAGTTGTTCGTCCAAAACTCAGATTGAATTGTCAAAAAGAAATGCTTACGCTGAGCTACAGCGCATAAATATGACCAAAGAAAAAATTACCGTAGATATCGTTTCTGATGTTGCCTGTCCTTGGTGTTACGTTGGTAAACGCAGATTTGAAGCAGCCCTTGAAAAATGGGAAGGCACACCTGTTGAAGTAAACTGGCATCCTTACCAGCTCGATCCAGCAATGGGAAGTGAGGGAATTGGAAGAGACACTTACCTCATCAATAAATTTGGAAGCGCCGATAATGTTTCAGAAATGACAGATCGCTTGACAAGTGCTGGAAAAGAAGTTGGTATTGACTTTGATTTCGGAGAAAAGTGGACAGCTTATAACACATTACACTTGCACCAATTGATGCATGTAGCAGGTCAAGAAGGGTTCAAGGCAGAATTGAAAGAACGCTTTTTAAAAGCCTACTTTGTGGACCTAATTCCACTAAATGATTCTGAAGTTCTTTACGGTATCCTCGCTGATTTCGGTTGGAGTTCAACCAAAGTAGATGCGGTTATTAACAACCAAGAAATTGCTCAAGGCATTCAAGCAGAGATTGCACAATTTCAAAAGATGGGGGTTTCTGGAGTTCCGTTTTTTATCATTAATAGTAAGTACGGAATTAGTGGAGCACAACCGACAGAAGCTTTTTTAGAAGCCTTAACTCAGGTAGATGCTATGCCTGCTGTAAGCGAAGGTGATAGTTGTACACCAGGAGGTGGTTGTTGTTAACTTGTAAGGGAACAAGTCAAGCTTAAACTCTTGGTTAAATACACCCGCTCGACTCTTACTTTTTAAAAGACAAGGACCAAGCGGGCATACCAAACCAATTAGGGTTAGGTGTTAATTTTTCATCATTCGTTTAGTTGCAATAATTTCACCATCAGCGACTAGCGTGTACGTGTAAATTCCTGTAATCAAATCATTTGCAAACACATTGATTCTTCCTTTACCTCGTTCGAGGATGTCTACCGTATTGATGAGTTTTCCTTCTGCACTGTAAAATTTAATCTGCGCTTTTTGCACCGTTTCAGGAATTGAATAAGTGATTACTGTTTGCTCTGCAAATGGGTTTGGAACATTTTGATTTAAAACAATGTTTTCACCATCTGACAAACTCACATTTATTACGCTTCTCAGTTGGTTTTGAACTTCTGCGTCATTTTGCTCAATCATGTTATGGTTGATTTCACAAAGCACCGGCAGTAAATTATTCAGTCGTTCCTTACAAAAGAACTTTTCTTTAGGTCAACACTTAAATTTGGCGAGTTGAGCTTTGAGTGATTTTTCCATAAAGTTGTTCATCTGATATGAGGTTACTTGCAAGAGCCAGAAAATGACCTCTTTTTTGAGTTTT
>CAJQOB010000233.1 GCA_905479845.1 uncultured Flavobacteriales bacterium | reverse complement strand
TGAACTCTACCGATAATTAATTTAGGACACTTTCTACAAGCGTTAATTACATTCGCGAAACCTGAGAAGAAAACTTTTCCTGTGTCGAGGTCTTTGATTGAGATCAACTCATCAAAACTCGCACCTGCACAAAATGCTCTTTCGCCAGCAGATTTTAGAACGATCACTTTAACTTGATCATCTAACCCAAGGGATTCGATTGTTCTTGCAAGTTTTTGAAGAATTTTTCCAGGTAATGAATTACTGAGCGGGTGCCCGAATTCAATTGTTGCTATTCCGTTTGCATCAATAGACGACTCAACGTGTCCTTGATCAATTGCATTAGACATAATAAAGTGGTTTTAATTAATCTCTTCGAGGTCTTCTTGGGCGATCTCTTTTCGGTTTATCTCCGTTCTTTGCGGGTGACGCATTTTTTTTCTTTGGGCGATTTTCTTTTGGCGAAGCTACTTTCACGTCAATCGGACGACCGTTCACTTCCAGTCCGTTTAATGCCTGAATTGCATTAATCCCTTCATCTGAACTTTCCATTTCGACGTAGCCAAACCCCATCGAACGTTTTGTTTTACGGTCATACACGACATGCGCATACGTAACCGTTCCAAACGTTCCAAACGTTTGACTCAAATCTTCGGAAGTAACTTCCCAATCTAAATTTGCAATAAAAATATTGATCATCTAACCTAACTATTATTTCAGAGAGAAGCTGTCAGAACCAATCATTTGTCCTTGACAATAAATCTTCACCTTGTAATTTCCTTTTGATATTTTTTGACCGTTCAAGTCATAATAAATAGCAACATCAATTCGTGAACCTGAGTAATTGATCGTTTTCATATCAGTATATGAAACATCTCCACCATCGGTTGACGTAATGTTACTTGATCTACTTTGGAATACTTTTCCATTTGGATCTGTAATCTGCATGTACACAGGTTTACTTCCAGTTGAAGCCACTGAGTTTTCAGAAATTGTAAAACTCGACTTCAATTGAACAGCACCTCGCGCCTTCGTTGTAGGCGTAGTAGTACTATTCAGTTTTGCTCTTAATGCACCAGAATCGAAACCATACGCTTGAAGCTTTTTCGCTTTGTCAATGGTTTGTTCCTGTTGTTCGGATTTCTCTTTGATCTTATCGCGCTCTTCCTTCGTTAAATTAAGTTGAGTTGATGTAGAATCGAGATCGCTTGTTAATTGCAAATTGAGTGTATTCAAGGAATCAATTTGAACCACATACCCCTTCATGATCTTACGTAAAGTTTCATTTTCCTTACGAAGCTCATACAACTGATAAGCAGTCATCTTCCCTTTTTTCACCTCATCGAGAAGCTCTTCAATTCGTTCCTTTTGTTTGTTGATACTATCCGCTTGACTGGCATCCTTTTCTAAAAGGGCGTCATACGTTTTCAACATGTTTTGGAAATCAGTTTTAAGATCATTCGACATATTCCCGACATAGCCTTCTAGCATTTGATTCATGCCATCCATGTCTGCTTCAAGCTTGGTGTTTTCCTCACCACAATTTGCGACCTTTGATTTCTCAGAAGAGAGAAAGTAAAACATCACCCCAAGTCCTATCAACAGTAATATAATTAATGCTATATAACCACCTGTTCCTTTTTTCTTTGGTTCAGAAATATGTGTCGAATCTGTCATTATCTTAATTTTTGTACCACTAATCTATCTATATGAAGTCGCAGCAAAAAATGTTCCGTTTTCAACCGATTAATATCAATCCAAAAAACTTAACAAGCCTAAGCTTCTTCTATAGAGTATGTATAACTCTCCATAATTTGGTTTGAAAGCAATTTAACACATGCTTCCTCTACTTTTTCTTTTGCTGCATCTTGTGAGTTCGCCTCAACAAAAAGTCGAATATGTTTTCCTATACGCACCCCGTCGATCATTTCTAACCCAACAGTCTTCATACTTCCTGTTACAGCTTTCCCTTGTGGATCAAGTAATGCGTCCAATGGCATTACATCAATTTCAGCTCTAAATTTCATGTTCTTTTGTCTTTAAAACGTAGTTTTCTAATATCGATAAAACGAGGTACAAAAATACGATTAATGCTAATGCCCACGCTTTGAAAATGATAATAAATATCAAACTTATTAACAAAAAAGAGTAACGAATTTCGTTTCCTTTTACTCCAAACGATTTAAATTTTAACGAGAATAAGGGAATTTCTGAAACGAGTAACAGACTCATTACAACAATTACTATGGAAATACTGATTGGATGAAACATGAAAGCTGAAAATCCAGTGACCTCGCTGATATTGACATCAGAATACATCGTGACGAGCGGATAAGCCATGAAAAACAAAGTGTTAGCGGGAGTTGGAAGTCCTATAAACGATTCTGTTTGTCGTGTATCTAGATTGAACTTCGCTAACCTAAATAAAGAGAAAAATGGAATTACCAACGCGACAAATGGATAATAGTTACTGCTATCTCCATTCAGAATGTTTTCAACCCAAATATTCAAAGATTTACTCTCGACAGGATCGGAACCAACACTAAGAAGTATGAAAAACATAATCATCCCTGGCGCTAATCCAAAAGTGATCATATCTGCCAAAGAATCTAACTGTTTCCCCATCTCTCCTTGAAGGTTCATCTTCCTCGCAATGAAACCATCACAGAAGTCAAACAAAGCGCCCGCAAAAATTGCAAACGGAGCAAGATCGATTCTTCCTGCAAATGCTAAAATAATAGCGATACAACCTGACAGTAAATTCGCTGCGGTAAATAGATTGGGTATATTGAACATTGGTACCTGCGAAAAATTAATAAACGTAAATTTTAGACAACTAAAACTAATACATTTACGTCTTAGTGATAGAATGTAAAGAACACAATTTTTTACCGAAATTACAGTTTAGCATATAAACATTAGCTATTTATGAAAAATTATTGGTCATCCCTCGTGTTGTTTCTCTCTGCTACTGCTGGTTTGTCAGTAGGTTATGCTCAAACTGCTGATCCATCTTTAACTGAAACTATTGCTCCAAAGTATTCGAATGAATTTCTCGCAATTGGGGTTGGAGCAGATGCACTTGGACTTGGAAACTCTGTGGTTGCTCAAACTGATGGCGTAAATTCTGGATATTGGAATCCGGCTGGGTTGACGAGTGTGAACAAATGGCTTGAAGTAGGACTAATGCATTCTGAGTACTTTGCGGGGATCGCTAAATACGATTACGTCGGATTGGCACACTCAATTGATGACAAAAGCGCTATTGGGTTTACGGCGATTCGTTTTGGAGTGGATGGTATTCCTAACACAACTCAGTTGCTCGACAACAACGGAATTGTTGACTATGATCGAATTACGACATTCACAGCAGCTGATTATGGATTTTTATTTTCATACGCTCGCAAATTAAATGTTGAAGGGTTAAGCGTTGGAGGTACATTCAAAGTTATCCACAGAAAAGTAGGAGATTTCGCTAAATCTTGGGGATTCGGAATTGATGCCGGAGCTCAGTACCAAATGAAAAACAACTGGAAATTTGGTCTGATGGCACGCGATGTAACTTCAACATTCAATGCTTGGGTATTCTCTTTGGATCAAGAAACACGCGAAGTTTTTGTAAATACGGGAAATGTTATTCCCGAAAATGGACTTGAGTTAACGCTCCCGAGGTTCATTTTTGCGGCATACAAGAAATTTGACATCGGAGAAAGCGGTTTGCACGCATCATCTGAAATTGACTTCGACCTCACGACGGACGGAAGAAGAAATACATTGATTCGAACAGGACTTGTTTCTGTTGATCCACACCTCGGTGTAAGTGTTGGATTTAAAAATTACGTTAGCATTCGCGCAGGACTGTCGAATATGCAATATGTACAGGACTTTGATGATACACGAAGACTAAATGTTCAGCCAAATATTGGAATTGGATTGAACTTCAAAAGCGTTTACTTGGACTACGCATTTACTGATATTGGAGATGCTTCAGTAGCGTTATATTCACATGTTGTATCTTTACGGGTAAAGTTCAATCAACCTAAAAACTCTGGGGCAGAAAAATGACAAATTGGAAACCGGCTATATTACTAATACTAACTTCCGTCCTAACTTGGTCGGCGTCGTACGCGCAAACATTCGGGAACGAATGGATTGATTACTCACAATCTTACTATCAAATTAAAATTGTGGAAGACGGTGTTTATCGCATTGATTCCGCAGCTCTGGCCAATGCAGGTATTCCAGTAGGATCAATTTTATCAGAAAATTTTCAGCTGTTTGGCCGTGAAAAGGAGGTCCCATTGCACATTGTTGATGGTGGCGATTCAAGCATTGATGGCGGTGATTATATTCTCTTCTTTGCTCAACGCAATGATGGATGGCTGGATTCTACACTTTATCTTGATTCCAGCACAGTTGGATCCCCAGGGATTAGTCTCTACAACGACACCATTCAATATTTTTTGACTTGGAATGGCTCAACATCCAATCTACGATATACTGTTGAAACGGATGTTGATTTTGCTTCATACACTCCTGCTAGCCACTTTATGTATACGGTCAGGCGTAGCTTCACCGACGAATACTATGAAGGACAGAAATCTTCGGATATAACAAGTTCATTCTTCGTTCCTGGAGAAGGTTGGGGAGGTCCTAAATACGATGGAGTTCCTGGAGGGTGGAGCAGTACACCATCATTATCCACTCCTCTTAGTTATACTGGGGCAGGTGCTCCAAATGCTGATTTTCTTGCCCTTTGCGTCTCAGCGTCGAACGCTATTACTTGGGGAAGTCCATACAATCATCACTTACGGTTAAGACTTGGTAACTCAGGTAGTATTATTCAAGACACTTCTTTTTACGGTTATGCCCAAATAAAAACGGTTGCATCAATTGCCGCTTCGGAGCTTGGAGCTTCTGGAACTCCCTTTTATTTTGAAATAATTGATGACCTCAATGTTGCCACCGATAACCAAGCCCTCACGTTTTTGCAGTTGAAGTATGCTCGACAAACGCACTTTGCAGGTCTTCCTGAACTTCAATTTAACGTTCAAAACAGTCAAACTGAAGCAAAAACAAGATTAGACATTATAGCTGCTGGATACTCTGACCCGATCGTTTTTGTTCATGGTGAAACACCAAGGTTAATCCCTTTTTTACCCAACGGAGGGACGCATTCTATGTTAATCCCAAACTCGGCTTCTGGTATCGAACAATCAGTGGTCTATTCCAATTATGCTGAAGTGAATACGGTTTCCTTAGCACCTGTTAACGGAAATGGAGTTTTTACTGATTTTTCAACAATACCAGGTGTTCAGGACAGCGCTCTATTGATGGTGTTCCATGAATCTTTAGAAAACGGTGTCAACAATTACAAGTCTTATCGTGAATCGATTCAAGGCGGAGGCTATAATGTAGTTACGGCGAACGTTGAAGAGTTGTATCAACAATTTGGAGGAGGGGTTGAAAAGCACATTGCAGGGATCAGAAGATTTGCGCATTACATTGACGCCAATTCAACCCAAAAA
>CAJQOB010000232.1 GCA_905479845.1 uncultured Flavobacteriales bacterium | reverse complement strand
AAAGGGGAAATATGTGAAGCGCTTGGTATTGACTATCGAACCTTAAAACGTTGGGAAGAGAATTGGATTCAGCCAGCACATAAGAATAGGAGGAAGTTAAAGAAGTATTTAAATTGTTAAGTCTACAGACTCTTAGTTGAGAATTATATAAGCAATCTCAATTGCTTATATATTGTTGAAGGTGGATACGAGTGCCCTTTTCATAAAGATTCCACTAACTTTACGATTGTGACATAATACAACTTGATTGTACTTATTAAAATCAACTAGGCATCTAAACCTTTTAATGAAACAGAACCCCTTTTATCTGAATCTAAAAGTTATAGTACTTTGGTCACTATTTTCTTTGAGTTTTTTGAGCCATAGCCAAGAAAGAACTTTTGAATACATCAAGTACGGTGCAAGAGAAGGTCTGCCAAGTTCCGAGGTCTATGAGATTTTACAAGATAAAAGGGGGAATATATGGTTTTGTACAGATGCTGGTGTTTCACGATTTGATGGTTATGAATTTGAAAATTTCAATACGAATGATGGATTAACTGATAATACAGTATTCCATATGTATGAGGACTTTAAAGGGAGGGTTTGGTTCCTAACTTTTAATAGTCAATTATGCTTTTTTGAAGAGGGGAAAATATATCCATTTAAGCACAATGACAAGCTGAAAAGAATAATTCCTGACCAATATATTAGAAGTATTTCCATTGATTCAGATGAAACATTGACTTTTACGGGGAATAGATTCGGATTTGGTACAATTCAAAAGGGTGGAGCCTTTATCTATGAGACTACCACTCAAAAGGACACAGGTGAAATAGGTATTTATAAAGATGGAAAGGATCTATTAGTTTATGGTTTAAGATCTTTCGATAAAGAAAATAGGACAGATCAATTTGATTTTAAAACAGGAAGGGTGACTGTTGAAATGGAGAATGGTCAGTATGGAAAGAAAATCTATCTCTTTCCGATTTCTACAAGTGATTTTTTAATTTATGTTGATGGTGTTTTAGGATATAAAAAGGGTGCTGAATTTGTGTCTAGAAAGCTTGGGGAGAAATCGCAAGGCTTGAGCAAAGCTTATATCGACAGCAAAGGAAGAGTTTGGATGGCTTACTACAATGGTGGGATAAAAACTTACAAAAATATTCAGGAAGCCTATAAAGGAGATCATCCAATTGAAACATTGTTTGAAGGTAAAAACATTTCAAGCATTTTTGAAGATCATTCAGGGGGAGTTTGGCTAGCAATTCAAAATAATGGGATTTATTATATTCCGAAACCGCAGATCCATGTTCAGCTACTTGGCAAAGATGAATTAGCAAATCGTGTTTTTTCGTTGCACAAAACAAGTGAAGGTGAGATATTTGTAGGGAATCATAATGGATCTTTATTTCAGTTAAGAAACAATCAACCACCTGTACATGTATTCAAAGAGAAAATAAGCAAAGAATACCTCAAATCTTTTAGAATTGAAGAAAACGAAAGTGGAGATAAGATTCCATATTTAAACCACCTATTAATTACAAAAAGTGGATTAACAATTTTGTACTCAACAGCTGAATTTGAAGTCAGAAATAAAGGAGTTTTAGTTTATTCGAGCAAAGGTGTTCGGGTGAATAAGGTCTTTGAAGATGCCAATGGAAATGTTTGGATAGGAACGAACAATGGACTTTTTAAGTATCAGGATCGAGCGCTTGTTAGCATGGTCTCCAAATCGGATTTATTTAAAGATCGAATTGAAGATATAGATCAACTAGAAAATGGTACTCTTTTAATTGGTAGTCGGTTTAAAGGTTTGATCCTATGGGAAGAAAATTCGATTACAAACATTACGGAGGCCAATGGTTTAACAGGTAACATTGTATCCGATATTTTTATTGATGAAGATGAAGTCCTTTGGGTTTCCACAACTACTGGACTTAATCGACTAATAAAATCAGTCAACAATCAATTTGATGTTCAGAGAATTACAGAAATTCATGGTTTGCCTACACGTGAAGTGAACAGTGTAACAGGAGTAGGTGATATTATTTGGGTAGCAACAAACAAAGGAGTGGCAACATTCAATAAACATGACATTAAAAAGAACACAACCGCCCCTGATCTTTATTTCCACACTATTCTCATTGGAAATAAAAAAGTGTTTTTGAAATCCGAATACTCACTTCCTTATGACCATCATTATATACAGATAAATTTTACGGGGCTATCGTATCGAAGTCAAGGAAAGGTACTCTACAGATATCGAATGCTCGGTGTAAGTGATGATTGGATCATAACAAACACAAGAAGTGTGAATTATCCCTCACTTGTAGATGGGAAATATACATTTGAAGTACAAGCTGCAAACGAAGACGGCGTATGGAGTAAAAGCAAGAAAATAGACTTCGAAATTGACCTTCCATTTTGGAAAAAGTGGTGGTTTATCATCTTAATATTTCTACTCTTCATTTCCAGTATTGTTGCAACTTTCAAACTAAGGGAATTCGTTGTAAACAAAAAAGAAGAACAACTGAAATTATTAGAGAAGGAAAAACTCATGACTGTGAAATCTGAGTTAAAGGCATTGAGATCTCAAATGAATCCTCATTTTGTATTCAATACATTAAGTGCAATCCGAAATGCAATCAATACACTTGATAAAAATGTTGCATCCAACCATGTCGTCAATTTTGGTAAATTGATACGCATGGTTCTTGAATCATCCAAAAATCCAATCATAGAGATAGAAACTGAGATTGAAATGCTTACGTTGTATCTGGAATTGGAAACATTACGATTCTCAGATAAATTTTCATACTCAATAACGAGAGATCAAGAAATTTATGAAGATTCTTTTTATATCCCGGTAATGGTCATTCAGCCATTCGTTGAAAATGCAATTTTACATGGATTAGCCCCTAAAGAAACCGATGATCTTGAACTTAGTATTTCATTTACCTTAAAAAACGAAACTGAAATGCTTTGTACAATTGAAGACAATGGAATTGGTAGAGAAGCATCTAGAAAACTGAATGAAATTAAAAATCTTAAGAAAGAATCTATGGGAATGCAGATCACCAAGGAGCGCTTAAAATTACACTACAAAGCAACGGGTAAAAAATATTCGTTTAATATTATTGACTTAATAAATGACGAAAATAAGCCAGCAGGAACAAGAATAGTAATTACATTCCCACTATAATATGAAGATTGTAATAATTGACGATGAAAAATCAGTTCGCAATAATTTAAAGCAAATTATTGAGGATAGATTTAGTGAAGACAGTATTGTCGGTGAGGCTCACTCTGTAAAATCAGGACTGGAATTAATAAAAGAAACAAAACCAGATTTGGTTTTACTCGACATTAATCTTACGGATGGTAGTGGATTTAACCTGCTGAAAAAGATTTCCGATATCGATTTTCAAACGATCTTCGTTACGGCATATGATGAGTTTGCAATTCAAGCTTTTCAATTCAATGCGATCGATTATATTTTAAAGCCTATAGATAGCGCACATTTACAAAATGCCATTGAAAAGGCGAAAAAACTATCCAAGAATAGCTTCATTACAAAAGACTATCTCGAGTCTATTCTGGGTAATTACAGTAAAAATGATGATGAAAAGCAATTGGCTATTCATGAATCTAACAAAATCTCATTTGTTGATTTAACTGACATCATTCGATGCTCTGCAGATAGTAACTACACTATTTTTCATTTTTCCAATGGAAGTCAAAAAACTACTTCAAAGACATTAAAAAATTACGAGCAAATCTTACCGAAATCTATGTTTTATCGAGTAAGTGCGTCTTGCATTGTCAATCTAAAGTACGTAAAGGAGTATCATAAGGGAGGCTCTGTTCTTTTAAAAGATGGAATTGAAATAGAAGTGTCCCGAAGAAGAAAGGATGATTTTTTAAATGTCTTGAAAGAAAGATCCGCGTAGAATATACATTGTACATTTTATAAAATAAGTATAGTTGACCACTGAATAATTGAGGCCAACCACATACGCGTTTTCGAAATTCTATATTGATAATTTTAATTTCTTGCCATGTTAAAATTCAATAGAAAAGAATCATGTGTAAATTATTTATAGTAGCAATACTCCTTAGTTTAGGTCTTTCATCGTATGGTCAAGCTTATCAACCAACTTTTAGGGTAGCCATTACAAACCCAAGTCATGTTCCTGATGTAATTACTAATCCTGATGGGACATTGAACGTTTTATTTCAAGACGGCAGCATTAATCAAATCTTTAATAATTATGACGTTTTTACATTTGAGAAAGAATTCTTCTTGTTTCAGGATCACCCTGTATTGAAGGACATTTATTATGTCGTTTGTGATGATATTACCTTGATGGCTGATTTACAAGCTCAAAATTATTTCTCTTTAATAGAAGAATTACCAGAGGGTGAAATTTTAAATGGTGGTTGTGGAACCCCAGATGATTTAGATACGAATCATATTCATAGTGCTCCATTTAGACATGTTAATATGCCTGAAGCATGGGACATAACCTGTGGTAGTCCTGCTGTGAAAATTGGAGTGATAGATACAGATTTACATTCGATATCAGATCCAATAATGGATGATTTGAGATGTAAGATTGAATATTTGGATTGCAATGGCCCAAATTGCGGAACCCTTCCTTCTACGGCTTTTTCACATGGATTTGCTGTAGCTAGTCATGCTTGTGCTCAGCCGAATAATGGCATTAAAGCACATGCTAGGATTGGAGCCGGAGCAGGTTACAATTCACAATTATACTTTAGTAATCATCCCTTTGGGCTTTGGACTACTACCGCGCAAAGAATGGTATCAGAAGGCGTTAAAGTAATTAATATGAGTTTTTATACCCGTTGTTCTACAGGATCAGCTCTTGAACAAACTTTTATTGATGAAATCACAGCCAAGGGTGTTGTCGTTGTTGCTGCTGCAGGAAATGGTCAACTACATTGTGGGCCTACTAACTCAGTACATCAATATCTTTATCCCGCATCTTATGAAAATGTAATATCGGTTACTGCTGTTCCAGGTTATACTTATTTTACTACGTTAACAAATGCCGATCAGATGTTTTGGCAGGGAACAACGCTAACCCATAACGATAAGGTTGATATAATATCGATTGGAGCTGCTACTTCCTTTGCCTCTCCTGTAATTGCTGGAGTTGTAGCATTAATAAAATCAGTAAACCCTAATTTAAAAACACCGGATATTATTGACTTATTACAAACAACAGGTGTAAATATTACTTCTGAAATATATATCTCAGGAGGAACTTCACATACAAATTCAATTTACTTTAATGATAACATTGCTCTTCATGATCAGTTCAAATTGGATTCAGCCGTTACCCGCTTAAATGCTGAGGCAGCTGTGCAAGAAGCATTAAACCTTTTTACAACAACGCCCCCTGTGTCTACTGGAATATTAACGAAAGAAACTACAGGTGTTCAGGTAACTGATAATTTTGGAGGATCAATCGGAGGCTCATTTAGTTATGTAGATTATGATGATGATAGTGATATAGATTTACATCATTTGACTGATGTAGTAGGAGAGAAACATGTTACTTATCAAAACAATGGAGCTAGCGCTGTTTCATTTTCAAATGTTGCCTTCCCTGGTCTTACCACTAATGTTGGAGGAGAATCAATCGTTGGGTGGGCTGATATAGATAACGATGGCGATAAAGATTTAGTGACTCGATCAGGCGCTGATTTTTATGCAGCAAGTACATTGCATTGGTACAGAAACAATGGAAACTTGTCCTTTACAAAATTTGATTTATTCACCACTACATTTGGTCCAAATCAGGGACGAGGAGGAACAACCCTTGCCGATTTCAATGAAGATGGGAACATTGATATGCTCGTTGGTTTTAATTCTACCTCTCCTATTCCAATAAGAACTGCTCAGATTTATACCGGTGATGGAACTGGAGGTTTCACGCTCGTAGCTGATCCCAATGCTGGAACTCCGAACTTCATCAACATAATACAAAATGTTAGAGCGTTTTCTGTTGGTGATATGGATAATGATGGAGACTTAGATATCGTTTCCACTGCCTATGGTCCGAGAGCAAGATTGTTTATCAATGAAGGTAGTTTTAATTTCAGAGAAGTAGTTCTTCCACTGAGCGCACACAATGCTTTGAGTAGAGGTGCAAGCTTGGTAGATTATGATAATGATTTGGATTTAGATATCTATCTAAGTGCTCAGGCGGGAGGTAACAAGCCAATCATTCTCAACAACCTAGGTAACGAGAAGTTTATGGTAATCGATGACCTTGCGTTTTCAGAAAATATAGGAACGTCTAATGGTAGAGATACTTGGGGTGATTATGATAACGATGGTGACATGGATTTATACCATCACACACTGACGAATAAAGCGCTTTATATTAACCATGGTAATGGTGTTTATTTTGAAAAAGCAGACGGAATTGAGCCGACAAATGATGTTTTGGAAGCGAGTCGAGAGTCGGTTCAAGCCGCTTTTGCTGATGGTAACTGTGACGGCTTCCTAGATTTGTATGTCGGTAACTCATTCCTAGCGAATAACCGTAATTATTATTATTCAAACGATGCTAACAATGGGAATTCATCTCTAATTATAAAATTAGAATCTATAAATGGATTTGGTTCTGCTGAAGGCGCGAAAATTATTGCTAGTACAGATTTATGTTCTCAAATGAAGGAGGTGAATACAAATGACGGAAGTCCACATGAAATTCACTTTGGCTTTGGAACATATACGGGAACTATTTCGTTAAAGGTAGAGTGGCCTTCTGGATTGATAGAAAATCTTTCCGTTCTTCTCGACCAAGTAAATGAACGGATAAAAATAAAAGAGGGGCAAGGAATTATCGATAGTGCATGTGATTGTAATCCAACGGTGCCATCCACAGGTCCTGAAGTTTCTGGAACCATCGGTTTTGATAATAATCAAGATTGTGATTGTGATGATGATGGTGATGGCGCGGTAGATATTCCAATGAACAATGTTTGGGTTCAAGTTCAGGAAGATTTAGGTGGAAACACTCTAGGTCAATCATTCTATGCTCAAACAGATGCCAATGGAGATTACAGCATCAATTTAAATGCAGGTGACTATGTTGTATCTCCACTAATTGTATCTCCAATGGAGAATTCAGATGATTGCACCGGTAATCCAAATAACTTACCACCGAATTCAATAGATATCACTAACGGGCCTAGCTCAGGAAATGATTTTTGTCTGACTACGGATAGCTGTGATTATGATATCACATTGTTTGCTCAATATAACGGAGTCGATTACACTACACCCTGCACAAACGTAGAGCAAATGTACTGTGTGTATTTTGAAAACAACGGCGTTCCATTAACCTATCCAACATTGTCAATATTACTGGACCCAGGTACAACATATATTCCTGGATCAGTTACCACCACTTGCGGAGATACTGCAAATATTAGTGTTTCAACTGGCTTCTTCACTGGATTGACTACCGTAACCTATGTACCACCTGTATTTAACCCTGGTCAAAGTTGTACTATTTGCTTTTCAGTGATGGTTAACCAGGTCTTAAATGGAAACATTGTTACTACTGCTAGCTTGAGTCCAGGAAATGGGCCATGTTCAGGGTCAGTATATGAAACGCTAAACGAGACTGTTCTTTGTGCTTTCGATCCAAATGATAAACTTCTCGTGTCTCCAGAAAGTTGTGGTCCTGAAAACAACATTCATATGGATGATGAATTGGTCTACAGAATTCGTTTCCAAAATGAGGGAAATGCTCCAGCAATTAACATCATGTTAAATGACCAATTGGATGAAGATCTAGATTTTACAACGATGAATATCTTAAGTTCAAGTCATACCGTTACCAATTCTTTTCTACTTCCAGACAATCAATTAATTTTCGAATTTGATCAAATCCATTTACCTTATAAGGACTTGGATCCTGTGGGTAGTCAAGGGTACATCATTTTTGTAATAAAACCTAAAAACAACCTGCCAGAAGGTACTGTAATTAATAATGTTGCGTCTATTTATTTCGACCTTAATGAAGCCGTTGTTACCAATACAACAACAAATACATTAAGAACTTATCCATCCCCAATAGTAGAATTTGAGGCAAATAGGTCTTGTACTTCTTTAGATATAAGCTACGACTTTAACTATACAGGAGTAACTCCAGATGGAGCCACGTATTTTTGGGGTTTTGGTGCAGGAGCAACTCCAAGTACAAGCTCAAGCGCGTCACCTACAGATATTGTATTTGATAGTGAAGGAGACAAGCAAATAACACTTACCATTACCCGTTATGGATGTACTGAATCGTTAACCCAAACTATAAATGTAACCTCACCAGTAGGTTGCAATGGAAAAGAGAACAGGGTACTAATGTGTGTAAATGGTAATGAAGTTTGTGTTCCAGTTAATGCAGCTTTGAACATGTTAGCTACGGGGAATTTTTGTGTCGGTGAATGCGATGATAACAACGCAGAACGTAAAAAGAATCCAACGGAAACAATTCAAGTGAATTCACTGATTTATCCCAACCCAACGGGAGAAAAGTTTATCAATATTCAACTTGCCAATTATGGGGAGAATGGTGCCACGGCTGAGGTTTATAGTGTAGAAGGACAAATTCTACTATCTACCAAGTTGGTTTCTAATTCAATAAATAGAGTAGAATTAGGAGACTTTGCACCTGGAGCATACTCTGTGAGGTTGATTTCTGATAGTAGAGTTGAAATAATTCGATTTGTGAAGAATTAGTTAACATTTAAATACTTACAAAGAGACTGCTATTATTGGCGGTCTCTTTTTTAGGGAAATGTCTCACCCTAACCTGAAATTCTAATTGATCACCTCCTATCTAATAGAGAAATTTGATTCTAGGACCTTAAAAATAAAGGTTTGTAGAGTTAAAGATGGCTAATTCATTCTATCTAATATATCTCACACGGTTGTTATTGGAGAAAATGTACTTTCTGTGACATCTCACTCGATTACATCAAACTATACGAACCTGTTGCGGCTTCCCTCTTGGTTGATCGCATGGAACAGCTGACAGAACAAACTGGAGAAAGTGGATTTCACTTTGTGGATGAAGCAGCACCTCCAGCCTTGATGCGCGCGTTGGCGATCGAAATTATTCGGCGAAAGCTTGTAGTAACTTGGTGGACCAACATCCGATTTGAAAAAAGTTTCACTCAGGATTTGGTCGTTTTACTGAAAGAATCCGGTTGCATTGGTGTTTCTGGAGGACTTGAAGTTGCATCCGACCGTTTATTAAAATTAATTGATAAAGGGGGTTTCTGTCGAGCAAGTTGCTCGCGTGACTCGAAACTTCACGGATGTAGGAATCATGGTGCATTCATACTTAATGTATGGATATCCAACTCAAACGATTCAAGAAACGATTGACAGTTTGGAAATGGTCCGTCAGCTATTTGAACTTGGGGTCATTCAATCTGGATTTTGGCATCAATTCGCGCTAACGACACACAGTCCAATCGGACAGAACCCACAGGATTATGGAATCATTCCTCAATTAAACGAAATCACTTTTGCCAATAATGATGTCCAATTTAAAGATTCAACTGGAATCGATCATAACACGTTCAGTTTTGGATTGAAAAAATCACTCTTCAATTTCATGCATGGACTTGGTTTCGACCTTCCTCTTTCGGACTGGTTCGATTTCAAAGTCCCACGAACATCGGTTGCCCCAAGCTATATTGAAGAATGCCTTGAAAACGAACCCATGGAATTCATGAAAGCCACAGCTAAACCAATTTGGCTTGGAGGAGATCCAGAGTATTCGAGCTTTGAAAAATCCAAGCGTGGAGAAACGTGGGAGATGCTTCAGATGATCATTCACACCAAAACGGATTGCATCGAAGTTATTTTTCCGTTAGAACAAGGAAATTGGTTCATCGAACAACTGGATAATCTAAAAATTGAAACTGATTCTCGACCTACAATTGCTGCCTTGAAAGAAGATTTTGAAACTCATTTCGATGATTTTGAGCTTTTCTGGTATTCAAACGCAATGCTTCACCTTCGTGATTGTGGAATCATCGTTTCTTCCTAAGCTTTAAACCTGAGTTCGATTCTAAATTTGATTCAGATCACCAGTAAAATTGGGAGTTTGAGGAAATCCGATGATGGAATAACGGGTTATTTTGAAGAGGTTTGACGAAAAAATCACACTTTTACCGGTGAAAATAGTCAAAAGCTATTCCATTTATGGATTGAAGTACTACGTTATTTTTACGCGCGATAGCGAGCTATCTCTTGTAAAAACTGCCTAATCCTTCAAGCTTAAATGAAATTCTGAACTTAAATTTAGAATCGAACTCAGGTTTAACTTAATTTGGATCATTGCGTTATAGAGAATATCTAGTTTTGCATTTCGAGAGCCTCAATGACAAAACATTTGGTGGGGTTCAATAAAAAAACAGTTCGCTAACAATGTGAGAAAAAACGAATTGGTTACCCTCGGTAAGGAAATATCAGATTACACTCAATGACAAAAAAGAACATTATGCGCTTTCTCTTTCTAATAGGTTTCATCTTGCTTGGATATTCTTCAAAGGCTCAACTGAGCGCTATGAAGGGAAAATCGAGCTATAATTATTGGATTAATCTTCCTGCCGATAGTATTTTAAATCCGACAGATGAGGGATCGAAACCGCCTATTTTGATTTTTCTTCATGGGAGAAGTCTCTCAGGAACGGATTTGAACAAGGTGAAACGCTATGGCGTAATTTCTGAGATTGAAAAGGGAAGGCAAATCCCTGCTATCGTGATCGCTCCACAAGTAAAATCAGGAAGTGCATGGAGTCCAGACAAACTATTGATTTTGCTTCAGGACATTCAATCACAATATGAAACTGACACTAACCGCGTTTACGTCTGTGGAATGAGCATGGGTGGATACGGAACTTTGCATTTTATTGGTAAACATCCTGATAAACTTACCGCGGGAGTTGCACTTTGCGGAGGAGGAAAATCAAGTGACGCCTGCAATTTATCGAAAGTTCCGTTATGGATTCAACACGGTACAGCAGATAAACCTGTTCCCGTTTCGGAGTCAAGAAAAATCGTGAAGGCCATCAAAGCGTGTGATGGATCGAATCTGATTTACAAAGAAATTGCTGGCGCCAGTCATGGAGCAATGGAACGGGAATTTCGTAAAAACGACATGTACGATTGGTAGTTTTCGAAGCTGAAAGAGGATGTATTGATCGAAGAAGAGACAGAATCTGAATTGGAAGAAAACGATTCTGACGAATGATTTAAATCACTGAGAACTTTCCAGAAAAGGACTCGATCGCACCATCAGATTTCAAAACAAAGAAGTAAACCCCTTGCCTGAATTTTTCGCGACCTATTAAAATCGACTGCTCGCTGCTCGTTTTCTCAAGAACAATTTCTCCTTTTTCATTGAAAAAAGTGATGGTGACATTTTCTTGATTTTCGTTATCAAAAATCAACTGTGATTCGCTGGAAACTGGATTAGGTGCAACGATGTATGTTTGACTTCCCGCGTCGATAACCTCAAGGTTTACGGCATACGAAAATCCAATACCGCCTAAACTCAATCTATAATAATTCGTTTGATTAACGTTTGGATTATCATCTGTGAACTGGTAGGCGATCGTTTCGGCAGTGCTCCCGCAAATTCCTTCTATTGTTCCTATTTGATTATAATTCGTCGTGTCCGTCGAATGTAAAACGCTAATTCCATTACACGTGTTTCCTTGAGTAACTGACCAAGTGAGTAATACTTTTCCATTGAATTCCGTTGCAGATAAATTTAGAACGACGTCTTCGTTTTGAGCATAAGTTGTGCTCAACGAACCCGAGATCAACAAAAAACCGATAAGTCTAAGCCATTTCATATTCCAATAACGGGAAAAGATCGGTAAGATTATCTACTTGATGAAATTCTTAACATTTCTTTCGATCCGAATTTAGGAATGTTCACGGTGTGAATGTACTTTTAATGCATAGGATTTAAAATACCCACGGTATGAAATCAGGCATCTCGATTCGTAAACGAAGTAGAAAGGCTTATCGACTCTCCAATCAGCTATTGTTCAGTTATTTGTCCTTGTATCTTGGTAAGAAAATATTCGGTGCGCGTTTCTACGACAAACGAATTGATCGGGTTCATGCAAAAAATGCCAAGCGGGTTAAAGAGGCCATTTCAGAATTAAAGGGATTATTTACAAAAGCAGGTCAATTGCTTTCTACTCTTTCCCATATTCTTCCGGATCAATACATGCAAGCTCTGGAATCTTTGCAAGATGATGCCCCTGCCTCCCCCTTCGCAGACACAAAAGCACTCATTGAAAAAGAATTGAATGGATCAATTGAAGAGCTTTTTAGCGAGTTTGGTTCGTCTCCAATCGCTTCGGCATCCATTGGACAAGTTTACCGGGCCACTCTCAAATCTGGAGAAAAAGTTGCGGTCAAAATACAGCATTCAAATATTGAAGAGTTGGCTAAGGCTGATTTGGTCATCATCGAAAAGCTCATTAAACGGTTCTCTTTATTTGTGAAAATCCAAGGGATCGAACATGTTTACGGTCAGGTCAAAATCATGATTGAAGAAGAACTCAATTATGAAACTGAGGCGAATTCAATGAATCAGATTTCAGAAAACATTGCAGAAATAGAGGGTGTACGAATTCCAAAAGTATTCTCATCCTACTCAGCTCAACGTATCCTGACCACTCAGTTTGAAGAGGGCACGAAAATTACGAACGTTAAGCAATTAGACACGTGGAATATTGATCGCAACGCACTGGCGGAAAAATTCATTTTGGTTTATTTCAAAATGATTCTTGAAGACGGATTGTTCCATGCAGATCCTCATCCTGGAAATTTACTCGTAAACCAACAAGGCGAACTGATCATTTTGGATTTTGGTGCTGTTTCGCGCCTAAGTGATGAAATGCGCAATGAAATTCCCATTTTGCTTCAAGCTATCTTACGCAAAGACGAGCCGAAGATTCTCGCCTCTCTCAAGAAGCTTGGCTTTATTGGCTCGGATGCGGAATCGTCCAAAGTCGCGAAGAAACTGATCAACGCTTTGAGTCAGTTTTTACAGAATGAAGTGAAGTTGGATTCCTTGAACATCAAAGACATTAAACTCGATGATATTAAAGGTAGCAGCATTGATAATTTCAGAAAGGAAATTGGAATCAAAGAATTAACAAAGATCATTCGGATTCCCAAGGAATGGATTCTTCTCGACAGAACATTTCAATTGTTGATTGGTACGAGTTCTTCGCTGGCGCCAGAAATGAATCCTATGGACGTTATTCGCCCTTACATGAAGAAACTGGTCACGCAGGATGGCGGAGTTCGAAAAATGATATTAGATGCTATTAAACAGCAATTTACCGCCTTGCTTCAATTGCCGGGAGAGTTATCAATGTTCTTGTCCAAAGCAAACCAAGGTGAGCTTGAAGTACAAGTTCAAAAGAGTACAGACCGAAGCTATGCCTTGGGGCAGCAATTTATCTTCACACTTGTTGGTATTTCCTCCTTCTTCGCTTATCATTTACTGAACAATGTATCTTATTTAATCGCCGCAATTGGAATGGCAGTTTTGCTTGTGCGTTCCATGTGGAAAAATAGACGGACATGAAGCAGATTGAATCTCGAGATGACGTACAGTATTTAGTGGAGTCCTTCTATGAAAAGGTGGTTAAAGATGATGTTCTAGCACCGTTTTTCCTCAATCTCGATTTCGACAAGCACCTTCCTAAGATGGTCGACTTTTGGGCTTTCGTTTTGCTGGAAGAGTCCGGATACACAACAGATGTAACGGAGAAACATTCTCGAATGCGTCTAAAACAAGAGCACTTCGACCGCTGGCTTGAACTATTTAACTCGACTGTTGATACTCTTTTCACGGGAGAAAAGGCAGACTTAGCAAAGCAACGCGCCTTCCTAGTTGGTTTAAGCATTAAGAGCAAGCACTAACAAATGTTATTTCGGGCTTCAGGAGCCTCAGCCCTCCTAGATCGGCTCAACAAAAAACGCCCCTTGTTTCCAAGAGGCGCTTCGTATATGTTTAGATGTAATTATCTAATTACCTGAACATTTCCGTGGATGATGTACTCATCTCCGTTTAAGTCAGTATATACCATTTTCCAGAAGTACGTTCCTTCTTGAACTTCTTTCCCATTAGAGTTCAGTCCATCCCAGTTGATCGCTTGATCATCTGTTTGGTAGATTACATTCCCCCAACGGTTCAAGATAGTTGTTTCAGCACTAGTAACTCCATCCATAAATACTGGGTGGAATACTCCGTTAATATCATCTGAAGAGTTTGGTGTGAATACGTTCGGCATTACGATCGTAGCTTCACAGTTCTCAAGGAAGATACCAACCATTGCTTCTGGACCTTCGCAACCGTTAACTGATTGCGTTACGTAGTAATTCGTTGTCCCTTCAATAATTGACGGTTGTAAGGTAGAACCTGTTCCGAGAACATTCGAAAGCGTTGGATCAGCGTACCAAGTAAATACTTGACCTCCTCCTGTCGCCAAGAATGGTGGAATTTCAGAACTACTTGAACAGTAATCACCTCCTTGTGGACCAACACCTGGTGCTGGTGGATAAGCTGTTACATCAATATTTACAGTTCCTGTACCAATACATCCATTTGCATCCGTTCCTGTCACAGTGTAAGTTGTTGCTCCTACTGGTGGTGTAAATGTAGTTCCGTCTGTTACTCCGTTGTTCCAAGTGTAACTAATAGCTCCAGTTCCAGACAATACAGTCTGTTCACCATCACATAATGCTTGGTCAGTTCCAGCCCCAATAGTTGGCAATGTATTAACTACAATCGTTTCTGTTCCTGCCGCAGCATTCAAACAAATCTGATCTGTTACTCCAGTTAAAACATATACTCCCGGAGATGTTCCAAGGTCGATTGGACTTGCTGCTCCAGTTGCTGTGTTTGCCACACCGTCTAAAGTATATTCAACCGTCCAAGGTCCAGTTCCTGTTACGTCAACCGTAATTGGTGTAACTGCATCACCTGCACAGTATGTCGCTCCTCCTGCAATTCCAGTTACCGTAGGCAAGACTGGCGGCGTAAGGTCGAATGTTTGATTACAACTCAATGAATCTGAAAAGTAGATGTACATCGTTGTTGTTGATCCGTCATTAGTAATT
>CAJQOB010000231.1 GCA_905479845.1 uncultured Flavobacteriales bacterium | reverse complement strand
AGATCAGCGCGCTACGCTGGGGAGCAACGTAGCTCTGAGGATAACATGCAATTAGTGCTCGATCGCTTAGAAGATAAAGATGATCGATCTGCACGATTCAGAACAGTTATCTCCCTTGAGCTGAATGGAGAACAACATCTCTTCGAAGGAATTGTCAACGGGACCATTCGAACAGGAAAATCGGGAGATGGCGGATTCGGTTATGATCCTATTTTCGAACCTGAGAACTGTGGAAAAACCTTTGGTGAAATGTCTATGGATGAAAAGAATCGCTATTCACATCGAGCGCGTGCATTTGATAAAATGATTAACTTTTTATTGTCAAAATGAAGAGGAATGCTGTTTCCAGGACTCAAATAGGTAAACTCCTACTTGTTGTGCTTACAATCAGTTCACTCCTGTTTGCTCTCACTTATTTGATACTCTCTTTTAACAATCGCTTTGTAAGTGATGACATTGCCCTAATGAATCATTTTAAAGAAAGCGGGTGGTGGGGAGCTATCACAGAATTTGAGTACAGTAGAAGGTATACTAGCCATGGATTGTTTCATGGGCTTATGTGTTTTACGAGCGACTTAAAATCTTCTCATGCACAATTATTTGTATTCCATGTTATGGTCTTCATTGGATTTATATCAGGGATTTATCGAGTGCTAAACAAATTGTTTCCGGTCGAGTTTTTATTCTCAGTGTCGAAGTTCGAAAGAGTAATATTGTCTGTCACTCTATTAATCGCGTTATTTTTTGGATCAATGCAGCTCAATGAAGTTTGGTTTTGGACAATTTCATCAGTAATTCATTTATTGCCATTGATGTTTTTATTGCATTGCTTAGCAAGTATTTTTACTTCTAATAAACAAGGTTGGATTCATGCATTAATCGCACTCCTTTGTGGATTCTATATTGGTGGAGCTTCAGAAGTCTTTGCCATGGTAAGCCTGTTATTGTTAACGATTCTAGGATTGGGGCAATATTATGGCGTTCATAAAAGAAAAAATGTTCGTTTGATAAAAATTGGCAGCGCAGTGATTGGTAATGCTGGAATGTTGTTATGGAATGTTTTGGGAAATAAGATGAACAGCAGGTTTGAGGCCCTTTCCAAGAGAAGGGATGCTGCATCTCAGTCGTGGAGTGAAGATTTTTTTGGTGCTTTTATTGAAACTAGATTCATCATTTTTATCTTGATTCTTGTATTAATGATTTTCTATGGACGTCGATTAAAAATGTCGGCTGTATACCTGAATATTTGGACTAAAAAAAGATTGAGCATAGCCATATTGTTTCTTATTTCTACATGGTTATTGACCTTTTTACCTTTGATCGCAACTTTCGGAGATTTAGGCCCACGAAGAGCTTGGACGCCTTTTGGATTTACCTTAATTGTTTTACTCTTGTTGATAGCGATTGACATAGGAAATCGATTTCACCTATCAACAAAACGAACCATAATAGGAATAATACTGTCGGGATCTTTGTGCATTCTGGGGCTTTCAGCAATTATTTGGCGACAAACTCCAAGGATCGTTCAGTATAGTAAGAAACATGACCAGAGATTGAAGTATTTTGAGCAATTAGAATCAAAAGGGAATACAGATATTGTAACTGTTCCTAAATTACCCGATGCTGGAATGTTAACGAGTTGCGATATAGAATCTGATACAACTGCATGGATAAATCAGCAGTACAGACAAGCACTTAATTTGTCTTTTTCAATTCGAACACGAGAGAATTAATAGTTAAGAATCTTTTTGATATTCATCTTGTACGTGATAAACGGGCCTATTCTTTACTTCATTAAAAATACGTGCTATGTATTCTCCAATAATTCCAAGACTCAAAAGTTGTATTCCTCCTAAAAGTAACATGACTATCATCAGAGAAGTCCATCCCGGGATGGTGTTTCCAAGGAAATATTGAGTGATCGCATATATCGAATATATAACCCCTAAAAGACTAATTAAAATCCCTAAATAGAAGGCGATCCGCAAAGGTTTTGATGAAAATGAGAAGAAACCAGATCCTGCAAAAGAAAGCATTTTACGAAATGGATACTTCGTATTTCCTGATTTTCGTGGAGCCGCTATATATTCTAGAGAAATCTGATTGAAACCGATCCAACTAACGAGTCCTCGAGTAAACCGATCTTTCTCCTTCAAACTCAAAAAGGCATCAACAGCTTTACGATTCATCAATCTGAAGTCGGCTGCTGCAGCTTCAATTTTCACTTCTCCCATTCGATTCATCGTTCGGTAAAAAAAAATTGAAGCCAACTGTTTAAAACTACCACCCTGTGCTTTTCCAACCCGCACCATATTGACAATATCAACGCCATCATTCGCTGCTTGTATCATTCGATGAATTTCTGAAACTGGATGTTGAAAGTCTGCATCCATGGTGATGACATATCCTCCCTGAGATTTTTCAATCCCAGCCATTAAAGCAGCTTGGTGACCAAAGTTTCGAGATAAAATAACTCCAATCACAGAATCGTCGTTAGAAGCAATTTGTCTAATAAGTTCATTTGAACCATCTGTACTCCCATCGCTAACAAGAATAATTTCAAACGAAGATTTTAATTCTAAGAGATGCGCGCGTAATTCTGTATAGAGCTCATTAAGATGAGGAGCCTCGTTAAAAATTGGGAGAATTACAGAAATTTCGATCATTCAATATTTCTTTCTGGCTAAGATAATCTATTTCATTACTTTCTCATATGAATGTGATGAACTTTCATTATTGGATTTCTTGTATATCCTTTTTGCATGGAATTCACTCCTATGGTTTTAGTCTCTAATTCGCTTCCTTTTTCTCTAACAAAACCGTAAATTTGTGACCCTGAGAAATCGGCTTTATCAAGAAAAAACAAATCAATTATGGCATCACCAAAAATCATTTACACACGCACGGACGAGGCTCCAGCGTTGGCTACTTACTCATTCTTACCAGTTGTTGAGGCGTTCACGCACGCAGCAGGAGTTTCAGTTGAAACGAGAGATATTTCATTGGCTGGTCGTGTAATCGCAACTTTCCCTGATTTTCTGAATGAAGATCAAAGAATTGCAGATGATTTAGCGGAGCTCGGAAAATTAGCAAAATCGCCAGAAGCGAACATCATCAAATTGCCAAATATTAGTGCTTCAATTCCTCAATTGAAAGCGGTGATCAAAGAATTACAAGATGATGGATATGCTGTACCAAGCTACCCGGATGAACCAGAAACAGAAGCTGACAAAGAAATTCAAGCGCGTTATAATAAGATCAAAGGAAGTGCGGTAAATCCTGTACTTCGTGAAGGAAACTCTGATCGTCGTGCACCGAAAGCGGTGAAGGAATACGCTCGTCAGAATCCACATAGCATGGGAGCTTGGTCGAAAGATTCTAAATCGCACGTTGCAACAATGGGAGCTGGAGATTTCAGATCAAATGAGAAATCAGTTACCGTTGAAAATGCAGATACGGCGAAAATTGAATTCACTGCTGAGAACGGAGACGTAACAGTTTTGAAAGATGGAATTGCATTGTTAGCTGGTGAAATCATCGACTCGACTTACATGAGTAAGAAAGCATTGTTGTCTTTCTTGGAAGCACAAATTCAGGAAGCGAAGGATCAAGGAATCTTGTTCTCATTGCACATGAAAGCAACAATGATGAAAGTGTCAGATCCAATTATTTTT
Source organism: uncultured Flavobacteriales bacterium (assembly GCA_905479845.1). GTDB lineage: Bacteria > Bacteroidota > Bacteroidia > Flavobacteriales_D > Crocinitomicaceae > UBA4466. Next base: position 13,442 of record CAJQOB010000231.1, on the reverse strand, counting down.
GGACATGCCGTTCGTTCTTTCTTCAAAAATGTATTTGATAACAACGCGGAGATTCTGGATGAAATCGGTGTTGATGTAAATAATGGTTTCGGTAACCTTCTTGGGAAATTAAATGAACTTCCTGCTGATCAAAAAGCAGCGATTGAAGCTGAGATTGCTTCAGCATACGCGAATGGACCTTCAGTTGCAATGGTGAATTCTGATAAAGGAATCACAAACTTACACGTACCAAGTGATGTAATTATTGATGCTTCAATGCCTGCAATGATTCGTACTTCAGGTCAAATGTGGAACAGCGAAGGAAATGCACAAGATGCGAAAGCAGTAATTCCAGATAGCAGTTACGCTGGATTATACCAAACAACAATTGATTTCTGTAAAGAACACGGAGCATTCGATCCAACAACAATGGGAACTGTCCCTAACGTTGGTTTGATGGCACAAAAAGCCGAGGAATACGGATCTCATGATAAAACATTCGAGATGAGTGCTAACGGAACTGTTCGAGTGGTAAACTCAGCAGGAACAACGTTAATGGAGCACACAGTGGAAGCTGGAGATATCTGGAGAATGTGTCAAGTGAAGGACGCTCCAATTCAGGATTGGGTGAAATTGGCTGTTACGCGTTCAAGAGCGTCACAAACACCTGCAGTTTTCTGGTTGGATGAAACACGTGCACACGATTCACAATTGATCAAGAAAGTAAATGCTTACTTGCAAGATCATGATACAAGTGGATTGGAGATTAAGATCATGTCTCAAATCGATGCAACAACATACACATTGAACCGTTTGAAAAATGGAGAAGATACGATTTCAGTAACAGGAAACGTACTTCGTGATTACCTAACAGATTTATTCCCAATCCTTGAGCTTGGAACAAGTGCGAAAATGCTTTCAATCGTTCCATTGATGAACGGAGGAGGATTGTTCGAAACTGGAGCAGGAGGATCTGCACCGAAGCACGTTCAACTATTCAACCAAGAAAACCACTTACGTTGGGATTCATTGGGTGAGTTCTTAGCATTGGCAGTTTCTTTGGAACACTTGGCTGAGAAATTTGACAATCCTAAAGCGCAAGTCTTGGCAGATACCCTTGACATTGCAACAGGAAAATTATTGGTAAACAGAAAAGGTCCATCACGTAAAGTGAATGAAATTGATAACCGTGGAAGTCACTTCTACCTTGCAATGTACTGGGCAGAAGCTCTTGCGGCGCAAGATAAAGACGCTGATTTGAAAGCACAATTTTCAGGATTAGCAGCTGATATGGCAGGAAACGAATCGAAAATCATGAACGAATTGAACGAAGTTCAAGGAGAAGCAATGGACATCGACGGGTATTACTTCCCAAGCGCAAACAAAGCGTCGGAAGCAATGCGACCAAGTGAAACATTCAACAACTTGTTGAGCGTTTTAGCCTAAGTAGAATAAACAAATTTTAACGCCTCGACACAACATCAACTGATGAATGTCGGGGCGTTTTTCTATTTTTAAGAAAATCATCGGATGAAGAAGTCCCTTTTCCTTTTTGTTTTTAGTTTGACAGCAATTGTGTCCGTGCACGCTCAATCTGTGCTTTCTGAATGGGAAGGAGCCTACGAAGGAGAAATGATCGTTGGGAATACTACTCGTTCAAATGACACGGTAAAAGTGAGTTTTGAATTGACACCACTTGAGGCCGATTCAACATGGACCTACAGAATGACGTATCACAGCGACAAGTTTGGAGAGATCGTAAAGGATTATCAATTGACACGCGTTGGAGACAGCAAAATAGATTTCCTGTTGGATGAAAAAGATGGAATCATCATTGAAATGAGTCTGATGAATAACTGCTTCTACAGCATGTTTGAAGTAATGGATAATATTTATTCGACGAGTTTGAGAAAGTCAGGAGACAAGCTTCAATTTGATCTTTTCTCATCGAAAATGAAGGAAGGGACAATCACAAAGAATGAAGCAGAAAAGCCTGAAGAAGTTTTTGAAGTAACGAGCTACAAACCAGGGCTTCATCAAACGATTGTTTTTAAAAGAATTTCTACAAATTAATTGTACCAAAACACAAGATTGAACTTATATCATCATTCCATATCACCAAAGAAACCTATGAAATTCACCCTGTTCATTTTCGCGACACTCTTATTAGTGAGTTGTGGAACAATCAAACCAGAAGCCCCTGAAATTAGCATTCAGGAAGATTACGAAATTCCTAAAGCGAAGCCATCTTACATCAAGATTCCGATTAAAATTAATCTCAAACCCTACTTTGACGAAACGGACAAAAGCATTGATCGAACGTTTAGTGGTGAAGAGTCTCAGTGTTCGGGTGTGAGTATTAAATACCAATTCAACAGAAGCCCAATTAAGTTTGAAGGGAAAGGTAGTAAAATGAGATTCGATGTAGATGGGAAATACAGACTTTGGATGAACTATTGTGCGGCTTGTACTGACTTATTCGCAAGCGAACCATACTGTTTAACATCTAGAATTTATGCCAGCTGTGGTGTGGGTGAGCCAATGCGTAAAATCCATGTTGGATATGAAACGAAGATCGGTGTAGCGAAAGATTACAAGTTGAAGTCGGAGACAAAACTTCGAGAAATCAAAGCACTGTCACCATGTAAGATTACGGTGTTTGAATATGATGCAACCTCACGTTTAGAAAAAGAAGTGAAGGTTGTATTGGAGGACATGGAAGATGACATTGATAAGGAAATTGGTGCGATTGATCTACGTCCAGAAATGGAGGCTACGTGGAATGCAATTGCCGATCCAGTGGATTTAGAAGGATATGGTTTCCTGGAAATCCGTCCGCAATATATTGCAATGGACAAAATCAAATACAAAGGCGATACGGCGTATTTCAATGCCGTTTTGAAGGCATATCCGAAAATTTTGTCGAAGAAATCCGGAAGAAAGGTGAAGGAATTACCGAACCTTACGACATATCATGATCGAGAAGGATTTGATATCAACATGGATGTTTTCACTCGCTACGATTCGCTAAGTGCGATTCTTACACGAAACATTGCAGGAACAGAAATGGATGTTAAGGGAAAACAAGTGATTTTCGACTCGATTAATATCCACGGAGCTAGTGACAAGAAACTGCACATCAAAGTGAACTTTTCTGGATCGAAGACAGGAGAATTCTATCTTACTGGAACGCCAATTTTTGCTGCAGATAGTCAGTATATATCATTCCCAGATATGCAATTTGATATCAAATCAAAAAGTGTTTTATTGAAAAGTGCGAAGTGGTTCTTTGACAAGAAAATAACGGATATGTTAAGGAAAGAAACTGAGATTGATCTTTCTCCGTACATGGAAACCTTGAAAAAGGAACTGAACAATAACTTGAACATGGAATTATACGATGGTGTAAACATGACAGGGAAAGTTAAAGAGATCACAGTTGAGTTGATTCAACCGATGTCAGATCAATTGCACATTCAAATTCATAGTTTAGGAAAAATCGCCGTACAGATGGATTAAAGTACTGGCTGTTTTTGTAATCCAAATCAGGAAAGACTTTTTACATCGATTCTATCGATTCTGCATGTGCGCAGCTACCCTTGGAAAACAGTTGTACAGCGCTTCAGCCAAATCCGGATCAAAATCTATTTTGGAAATGGCCAATTTCATACATCTAAGCCATTCAACTCGAGCCGCTTCGTCGATAGCATGAGGCGCATGACGCATTCTCATGCGTGGATGTCCGAATTCAGAAGTGTACAGTTGTGGTCCTCCTAAAAACTGTGTCAAAAATCGATATTGCTTGTCTCGAATCGTGGACTGATCATTTGTAAATAAGTGAGAAATAGATGAATCATTGAACACGATATCGTAAAAGGTATCGACGAGTTTTTTTAGTGATTCTGGACCGATTTTTGAATATAGGGTTTCCATAAGTTGCATTAAAACAGAATCGTACATCTAGGTGGTTTGCTAATACCTTGGACCTTTTTTGTACCTTTATAAAGCTTTATGGCAAAGATATTATTTATTACTTTTCTTTTTCTGCTCACTCCCTATGCATTTTCGCAAAAGTCAGTGAAAAATTCGCACTCGTTAAATAGTTGTACGGGCGGGATTAATATTTTTGAGGATGGCGATTTTCAATTGCAGTTTACCGGTAAGAAATCCAGTGAAAAGGCTTTGGAAGCTTATCCTTCTTTGTCGAAAATTAATTCTGAAAACCTTATTTGGGTAACATACATCGCACCAAAAAATGGCGATCTAACCTTCACAGCTTCAAAGAAAAAGGGCTTTGTGCAAATGGTTATTTTTGAGCAAGATCAAAAGGATATTTGTGGTGAAATTGCTGAAGGAAGTGCCGAAATAAAACGTGTGTATATCGGTAAAGAATCTTCCATGGTGGGATTGGACTACTCTGTTGATGCAGGTGTCATGTACTCGCTTTCCATGAAGGAAGGTCGCAAGTACCAATTGCTTTTCGCGACAGAGAGCGAGATGAAAGACAAACTTTATCTTCAGTGGCGATTTATTGTTGGAGGAAATAATCAACCTCAAGCAAAGGCAGAGTCTCAAATTGTAGATCGTAGAAATGATGATTTCGCACCAACATTCAAAATCGTTGTACGTGATAAGGAAACAAAAGACCCAATCATTGCGAACATCACGATTGAGGGGAATAAGTCTTTAGCAGGAATGTACATGGGATCTGATTTCATGTTCAACGTAGAACGAAACTCGGAGGTAACAATCAAATGTAACGCAGAGGGCTATTTTCTTAATGATTTGGTGGAGGAAGTAAGTTCATTTGATGATCAAGAAATTGTATTGGAGTTAGAACGGATTTCAGCGGGAAAATCGATGTTATTGGAGGAGATTGAATTCGTACCTGGAACAAGTAATATTACGTCTGCCTCTGAGCCAAAGCTTCGAAGATTGAAAGATTTCCTTGCCTTAAATGCTTCTTTGGAGGTGGAAATTCAGGGACATGTTTTCGCTATCGGTGATAACTCACATGCCGCGCAGAAAGTTTCCGAAGCACGAGCGAAACGCGTAATGAAGTACTTAATTGAGAACGGAATTGATAAATCACGATTGACCGCTGTCGGTTATGGAAATACAAAACCCATCTACGAAGAGCCGAAGTTCTTTTATGAGGAACAAGCGAATAGAAGGGTTGAGATTGTCGTGAAGTGATTCTAGTCGTAAGTGATTTGAAAGCTATAAGAAAATCAAGTCATTAGCTGCCATTTTTGATAAACCCTTATCTTTACGATATAATATTGCCGCAATGAAAAAACTCTGCTATTATCTTTCGGAATTATCATTCTTATTCTCTTGTATGGACAGTACTCTCAGTACAAACGTTTCAAACTTGAAAACTACGAGTATAAGGTGGCTAAAAATATTGACCTGGGCTATCATGATAAATCCTTCGTGCTCGATTACTACGAGGCGATAGAAGACATCAACAGCCATGTAAAAGCGCAGTGGAGTGCTAATAGCATAGATGTAAGAGTACCTGAAGATGACAATGAAGAAACAAAAGTGGCAGTAAAGGCTTACACTAGAAAACTGGCTAAGGTGAAGTACTACGAAGGTCAATTACTTCTCTCGGCAAGGCTCAAGAAGGAAGGTGTCAATAATGCCGATGTCAAGTCGTATCAGGATGACGGTATTACGAAGGGGGAAAAATTGAATCAGGATCGAAAGGAAAGACTTTTTGCATTGTTTGGTAACGTTTCCAATACGGTCAAACTTGGAGATAATGGACCTTTGGTATTTGAAATTCAAAAGCTATTGAAGTCGAAAGGACAAGATGTTATTGTTGATGGTGTATTCAAAGAAATGACCGCCAAGGCGATTCTTACTTTCGAGCAGGAGCAGAAGCTCTATCCTGATGGTAAGTTAGACGTGTTTACATTTGAGAAGCTGTTAGAATAGTTAATTTCTACTTCTGAATAAGATCGAAAGGCGTTCAATGATTGTGCAATACACATGAACGTGAAGTACGAAGGAAGCAATTGCCAGTAATATTCCTAAATACGGGATCTGGAACAAGTATTCCGAAGACAATTCATAAGGAAACAACATTACCGAAAGGTAACTCTGAAAGAAATCTCCCAAGGAATTTGCCTCTCCAAGATAAATAAGGAGAGGGAGGATAAGAATAATCAAGACGGAAAGACCATATACCCATATGTTAAGAGGGTATTTATCATATCTGAGCATTATTCTAACTCTGACATCAGTGATTCCTTCATGTCATCCGTAAAGATTTTTGTCGCCATTGCTGGTTCCAAAACTTTCATTGTGCTGAAAACAATTTCGTCTACTTCGTTGAATTTCTTATTGCTATCGGAGTCTACAATGGTCTTAATCATGATAGTCTGTGTTTCCTCGTTATAGGTGTAGTCAATGAACTGCTCTTCATCAGAAGTTACCTGAGTGAAATTTCTTCCGTATAGATCAGAAACACATAGTACTACAGGATCGTCATTATCGAATTTACCATCACCATTGTAATCATTCAGTATCACTCGATAGAAAATCATCTTTCGTCCATAATCTCGATGCAAACCAAATGATAAAACATGCAAAGTTGTTTCAGTCAAAGGGTATTTCTCTTGAGTAAATGAATTATAGAAAAGAATGTTTCGGATATCGTACTCTTCAAGGTCACGGTTTACATACTCCTCTTCGGCACTTTTGTCGTAAGGACGAAGATTGGTGTTCGGGCTAAATTCAACTTTAGAAGATTTTGATCGCCCTCTCTCCATCGATCTCTTTTTCTTCTTATCGTCTTTCACTTCTACCTTGTAATAACTTCGGCCGATTGGAAATACGAGCATACTATCCAGTCCATAATTCAATGGGTCACCTATTGAAAGTTCATCTGAAGTCGAAAGTTTTCTTTCTTTGATCTCTTCTTTCTGATCACCTTCTTTTGATTCTTCGCAAGATGTAATTAAACCGATGGTTAATAAAAATAGTAGTGCGTATTTCATTGGGTTAAATTTAGAACTTGAATTTACGAGTTATCACGAGATTATCGTTTAATTGAGCAAAGAAAATCCCGACTATCGGTCAAAAGACTGATGTCGGGATCGTAATGTATTTTTTGAAACGATTAAATCGTCATAATATCAGTCTCTTTGTCCTTGATCAAATCATCAATTTTGTTTGAGAACGAGTTAGTAATGGTTTGAACTTCACCCTCTGCATCTTTCTGCATGTCTTCAGGTAAACCATCCTCCTTCAGGCTCTTGATCATGTCCATCGCATCTTTACGGTTGTTACGTACAGCAACTTTCGCATTTTCACCTTCTGCTTTGGCCATCTTAACTAGGTCACGTCTGCGCTCCTCTGTTAACGGTGGAACTGAAATCAATAAAGATTCTCCATTGCTCTGCGGTGCAAAACCAAGATTTGCATTGATAATAGCACGCATAATTTCGTTCAGCAATGATTTTTCCCAAGGTTGAACAGTAATCGTTCGGGCATCCATTGTACCAACATTGGCAACTTGTTGAAGTGGAGTAGGGGAACCGTAGTAGTCAACCATCACTCCTTGAAGCATTGCTGGAGATGCTTTACCTGCACGAATTTTCAATAATTCACTGTTTAAGTGATCCATTGATTTGCCATTCGATGCTTTGAATTCGTCGTATATAAGTTCTAAATCTTCTCTCATTTTGTTATTCTTTATAGTGATCAGTTACGAACAATTGTGCCAACTTGATCGCCATTCATTACTTTAATTAGGTTACCTGGTGTGTCCATGTCAAATATAATGATTGGTAAATCATTTTCCTTACAGAGTGTAAAAGCAGTCATGTCCATTACTTTCAATCCTCGTCCGTAAACATCGTCGAAGCTGATCATGTCGTATTTTGTAGCATTTGGATTTTTCTCTGGGTCTGCGGAGTAAACGCCGTCTACACGTGTCCCTTTCAAAATCACCTCTACATTCAATTCTATCGCTCTGAGTGATGCCGCCGAATCAGTAGTGAAATATGGGTTTCCTGTTCCCGCTCCAAAAATCACAACACGCCCTTTTTCAAGGTGACGCACTGCTCTTCTTCGAACATACGGTTCAGCGATTTCTTTCATTTCAATTGCCGATTGAAGACGTGTTTGTACTCCCTTTGATTCAAGAGCCGCTTGCAAAGCCATAGAGTTGATCATCGTTGCCAACATTCCCATGTAATCACCATGCGTGCGATCCATTCTCCCTCTTCAGCTTGCACACCTCGGAAGATATTTCCTCCTCCGATTACAATTGCCACTTCACATCCTGAATCTGATAATTCTTTGATTTGATCCGCGTAAGATGCTAATCGATTGTTGTCAATCCCGAAAGATTTATCTCCCATTAAAGATTCACCGCTTAGTTTCAGGAGTATGCGTTTGTATTTCATGTACTCAATTTTGAAGTCGAGCAAATATAATGAATCTCTGTGATGTGTTGAAGGCTATTTGGAGTTGATTTTGGCGAATTATTAACGATGTTGTTTTACCTTTTTCAGAAGAGCTTTGATGAGGGTATTCGTGCAAGATTTCGAACTTCGAGAGCCTCAGTCCTCAGCTTATGGGGAGGGGATAAGATTATATAGTATGAGGGGTGAGGTTCTCGAACCCCGTTTTAGTGCTATTACCCCATCCACTTCGCATACCACATCTGGAACATCAGTAAATACCAAATCTTAAAGTCGTATTCTTTTTTTCCTAAAAAGAAGCCCCTTTTCAATTTAGCAACTTCATCCCAGTTTAAAATACCTTGTTCCTTGATGTTCTTTTCTGATACGAATTCTTCAACCAATGGACGTAATTCATTCATCATCCAATCGGCGATAGGAATGGCAAATCCCATTTTCGGTCTGTCCATCATTTCCTTTGGAACGTATTGATGCACGATGTCGCGTAGGATGCGTTTTTTAACTCCATTGTGGTACTTGTACTCATCTGGTAGCTGAGCGGCGTATTCAATAATCCGCTGATCCAAGAATGGCTCTCGTCCTTCCAAACTCACTGTCATCGTTGAGCGATCTACCTTTTGAAGAATGTCATCCACGAGATAGGTCTGGTAATCCACTGCCATCATGTAACCGAGTGATGAGTTCGTCGTTCGATCCAAGGCATCATTTGCGTACGCCGTCTGGAGGATTTCGTATTCCGCTTCCATCATTTTTTTCATTTGATCATCAGTAAACTGCTGACTCAAACTAAGCATGATGTTGTGGTCTGATGGATCGCGCAGAACCATCTTCAATTTCTCGTAACGGTTGTGGAAGTTGTATTTGCTCTTAAAAATGGGAATAGCGTTTGAAGGAATTCTATTCATTGTTGCGGCTGTCATTTTCCGCATGAATCCGGGGATTTTGCTCAAACGATCACCGTAGCGTTGCATGTAGTCGTAGCGGTTGTATCCGGCAAAGATTTCATCTCCTGCATCTGCACTGAGAGCTACAGTCACGTCTTTTCGCGCCATTTTACTGACAAGTGTCGTTGGAATGGCCGAAGAATCTGCAAATGGCTCATCAAAATTGAAAGGTAATTCCTCAATCATTTCGAGTGCCTCTTTCTGTGTACAGGTGAATTCTGTGTGATCAGTTCCTAAATGTTCAGCGATTTCCTTGGCGTAGGGCGCTTCGTTTAAACCGATGTCGGGAACGCCAATGGTGTATGTTTTTAGGCGATCTGTGCGGTCTTTTTGAAGAAGAGATGTCACGGCAACGCTATCGAAACCTCCACTTAAAAATACGCCTACGGGAACATCAGCAACCATTCGGTATTCAAATGCCGATTGTAAGATTTTCTCTGTTTCATGCTTTGCTTCTTCATATGGAAGCGTGAGTTTCGGTTTGTTGTACGAATCGTACACATCCCAGTATTTGTTTTGAGAAAATTGCTTGTCAGAAAGTGAGATCGTCATCGAGTGTCCAGGCATCAACTTGGTGCAATGCTTGAAAATACAATGTGGAGTTGGAACGTTTCCATATTGCATGAAGGCAGCAACGGCACTCGGATCTATTTCCTTTTGGAAGCGTTTGTGTTCGTGAAAAGCTTTTAATTCTGAGGCGAAGAGAAACAATCCGTCTTTCCAGTAATAAAAGAAAGGCTTCACTCCAGCACGATCACGAAGACAGAAAATACGTTCATGCTTCATGTCGTAAATCACGATAGCGAACATTCCAATGAATCGATCGACACATTTATCCCCCCATTCCAAATAGGCATGCAAAATCATTTCTGTGTCTGAACTTCCTGTAAACTGATGCCCTAGTTTTGTTAGTTCATCCTTGATCTCTTGGAAATTGTAAATCTCCCCATTGAAGCAGACCCAAAGATGTTCAAATTTCATGGGTTGTTTTCCGTGGTCAGATAAATCCAAGATAGCGAGTCTACGATGTCCAAAACCAACCTGTGCATTTGGACCTTCTAGCAACTCAATTCCATCACCATCAGGTCCACGATGAGCCAAAGAAGTCGTCATTCGAACTAATTCCTCTTTCGAAGTTTGTTTGTTGAAATCAATAAATCCCGTTATTCCGCACATACCGTAAAAATAGTTCTAATTTTTGATGAAAGTTGCTTTGATACTGTCACCTAGTTTGAAGCAATTGAGACCCCAGTTGATCATTTTCTTTAGTGCTCGTAAATACCATTTTCGTTCAATTCTATGTCTGAGTATTTCATCATCAGAAGTTTCTGAAACAAATGCTTGATTACTTTTTCCTGTGCTCGTTTTCAATCGAGTGCGACTGATACCACTTGTCAAAATTGATTTTTTTGAGAAACCATTTTTCGAGAAAAGTGACTTCAAGGTATCTGTGGTGAAATAAGCAAGATGATTCGGGTATCCAATTACATCGTATTGTCCTTTCAGTTTTCGCCTCAAATAAGAATTGAAATTAGGCGTCGTAATATAAACAGCTCCTCCCAAGCGCAGAGAGCGTTCAATTTCTTTCACAAAAGTTACTGGGAACGAAACATGCTCAATTACCTCGATGCAAACAACCAGATCAAAGAAGTCAGCTTCGAAATGAATGTCTTCCAGTTTTCCCTTTGACATTTTTAGTCCCTTCTGTTCTGCCGCTTGAATGGTGTCATCTGTGAGTTCTGTACCATAAACATTCCATCCACGTTTGATGGCTATTTCAGCAAAAAAAGCACTTCCTGTTCCGACATCCAACAGGTTCTTTGTCTTTTTAAGGTGTTCGAACCCATCCAGTATTTCCTCATATCGTTTCGCTGTAATTGGCGAGAAGAATTCAGTGAGTTCATATTCGGATGAGTAGTATTCTTCTAATTCTTGATCGCTTGGAATCGCTTTTGAAAAAATAAAACTACAGGATGAACATTTGCTCAAGAAGGCATGCTCGTAGCCTGAAAGGTCTTGTGTCTTTTTTGACTCACAGAGTGGGCAAGACTGATGCGATTTAGACATTTCCTCCTTCAATTTTAGTTAGCAATTCAGCGAGTACTTTTGTCTGCATTCGTCTAGAATAAGATTGAATGGCGATGGTGTTTGGCTCAAGATTTTCTTCTGATTTGCCAAACTTTTGATCCACTAATTTTTTAATCGTAGCGTATAACTCTTCTTTTGATGAGGAACAAATCCCCAGTCCTGTTTCCTTCAATGTGGATTCGACAATATCGAAGTCATTTGGGTATTGAACAATTGGTTTCTCGAAGCACAAGTATTCGTACAATTTACTGGATGGGACCCCTTTCATATTCGAATGAGAAACCATCAGGAGAGCATCAGAATTGGCCTGAAGTTGCAATACGTCTTCTTTTGGTATTCGGTCTGTGATCGTGATTCGATCCATGATGTCGTGGGCTGATTCTTCAATCCGCTTTTTTTGAATTGGATCGAAGGCGGCTCCGGGAAAATGAAGTTCGATTGGCGCTTTGTCATCTACGATCAATCTCCGAATTACGGATAGAATGTCCTCAATAGGTTGTGTCGCATAAAGACTTCCGTTGTACGTCAGGACAAACTTGTTGGCGTCTATTTTTCCTTTTGGCACTTCGAGTTCGAAGCCATTTAACAGAACATGGCCAGGTCTATTAACGAACGTTGAAATCTTATCAGCGTAGTACGGTGAAATGCTTGTGATACATTCGGCTGAACCGACCCATTTCTTCTCAGATCGAATAGCGAACTTTTTGACCATTCTACTCAAAAAGCCGTCTCCGCTAGTTCCAACAAAATCGCTGGTATTCCAATCATCACGATAATCGGCGATCCATTTAATTCCAGTTTTCTTCTTGAGTCGATATCCGAAGGGAAATTGGTTAAACGGAAGTCCTGTAATGATGAGAGTTTGAACATCATTATTTTCACTTATCCATTCTTTCGCTTTTGAGTATATGTTCCTTGAAGGAATGGCGCGTTGTGTAAAATTCTCAGCAATTAGGGAAAGAAAGGTGAAAGCTCGACTCAATTTCTGAAGAGAAGAACCGGAAAACTTCGTGTACAATCTATCTCGGAGGGATGCTTTGTAAGGCATGTAGAATACTTCGTAGCGCTCGTTCTTTTCATGAATGATTTCATCCTTACTAGAAAGCAGCGCGTCTTCAGGGGTTTTCACTTCTTGATCCCATCTTCGGGTGATGATTGTTGGATAATATCCGTGCTCGCTGAGGTAATTCGCCCAACCTTGTGCCCTTTGACCAGCCGTTAAATTGCACGGAGGGAAGAAGTAGGATATGATGAGTACTTTTTTCATTGACCCAGCAAAGGTAGTGGATACAACATGAACTCTTGAGTTTATCTAAAATAATTTGCATGTTACGTTTCATATAGATAACAAATAGTTATTGTTTTGAAATAGTGAGTTAGTCGACGAATATGTATTATTTTGCAGTAGTTAATACAACATTTTTAATTTGAAATCAAAGCATCTAATTTTACTTACAACTCATTTCCCGTTTGGTTATGGTGAACCATTTTTAGAGACTGAAATAATTTATTTAGCTGAAGAGTTCGAAAAAGTAATAATTATTTCGAATGACGTATCAAGTGATTCATCTAGACCTGTTCCTACAAATTGTCATGTTCTTAGATTAAACATGAACCTCTCGAAATTGGAAAAAATCAGAGCATTTTTTGGTAAGAATTCAATTGAATTTATAGAGGAAGAGCATTATCTACTCAAAGATATAAGAATAAGGCCTGACTCAGGAATTAGGAACACAATGTTGGTCTCGTTGTATAGGGGGATGAAACTGAAAAAGTACATATTAAAGCTAATTGGTAATGACGACAAATCTAAATATGTCTGTTATAGTTATTGGTGTTCAGATAATGCTCTTGGTCTATCACTAGTTAGAAGTCAGTTCCCCGAAATTAAGGCCGTATCAAGAGCACATGGATGGGATCTATATTTCGAGGCTTCTTCAATTAACTATTTACCATTTCGGAAGAAAATTGGAAATGAACACTTCACACTTTG
>CAJQOB010000230.1 GCA_905479845.1 uncultured Flavobacteriales bacterium | reverse complement strand
CTTCGACTTGTTGTCGGAGATCCTCATTTTTGAAGATGGTATATGGAGCAGGTGTCCAGTTAAATGGATGGGAGTAACTCATGCTTTTATGATTGATTTTCGAAGGCGTGTGATCCAGCTTGATTTCTTAGCGGTAAATGCTGAATGCTCAAAGGATTCTCCAACGCTGTCTTTAATTTTGACCGACAATACATTAGGGTCTATTGGTGTAAACTCAAATGGATCAATTACTCCTACTCCCTCTGGCTTAGCTCCTCGTTTTGAAGCATAATCGATATAGAATTCAGGTGTAGTCTCATAACGATTCAAGACCTTCTTGTCGCCGTCAGTATCCATGTAATGAAAATACAGCGGAACGTCTTTTGGCGTGAGCGTTAGACCAATACTGATTCGAGATTCTGGAGTAGTGTTGAGTGTTGACCCATGCAGTAATCCATGAAAAAAGAAGATCGCTTCTCCCGCTTTCATTGGTATCGACTCCATATTTCGTTCGATCATTTCCCAATGATCTCGATACACATCAGGTGTACCTACGCCCCTAATTGTTTTGTTGTATTGGTGACTACCTTTTAGTACCATTATATTCCCATTCGTTGGTCCAACATCTTCAAGAGGACACCACATATTGATGCTCCAATGGACACTTTCATCAACGAATGACCAGTCTTGGTGAGGCGGAAGATGCCCCTCTTGTGTTGGTGGCTTAACTACAAATAACCCACCGAATGCATCATAATTTCGAAATACGTCAGAAAGCTTATTTTCAAAAAGTTCTTTGATTTTATTTTCCACTTCCAGTTTATACTCCATTCGTGGATCGAAATAAGATTTATAGAATGCTGTAGGGTCTTCGGGGTGCCATTTTTTATAAATTTCGCGAAGTTCAACAATGCTGTCCTTGTCCAAAAATGGCAAAACTAGATAGCCGTCTTCGACCATTTTTTTATCCATTTCTGGATCAAAAAACATATTTACCAGATTTGTATTAAGCATACTCTGTGTTTCGTGTAAGATAAATATACCATTTTTTGGAGCGAATTTTTCACGTCCAATACTTGATGGTGCTCATGTCATTTGTGAAAGAGAGGAAGCCCCCAATTGTTATTCTTTCCTCGGATCCTTCAACTAATTCTACCTTATGCCAAATCGGTCCTCCAGAAAAGATTAAGAGGTCACCAGGTCCAGGTTTTACTTTCTGTCGTTTTAGATTGCTATTCTCGCTTACATCTAATTCAGATCCATCCGCAAGGAATACTGGATTGTCGTGTCGAGCAGTTGTTTTAGTCTGGCCGGGCTCCCATATTAAATCGAAAAGGGTTAATTCTCCTCCAATTTCTGCTGGATTTACGGTAACGAAATAGCTCAGTTGGTCCTTGACATTTACTTCGGTCTCCAAGTGTTCATAGAACTCAGGGAATTCCTGCTGAAAATAATTACCACAGTGCGTCATGATGAATCCTTGTCCTGGGTGGTTCATACGAATCGATGAATTCGGATAACGACCTTCTCCATCAAACCCTAATGGTGTATCTATCTTCCGCCCTCCTGAGAGTTTCATGAAAACGTCTTCAAGTCTTTTCTTAAAATCGAAGCCAATTAAGCTTTCCAGTTCCATTGGCCATTGTTCACAATCTTCAAAATAGGACTTAATGCTCTCCCTACTATTTGAAAAACCATCGTTTGGACGCACAAGTTGGGCAAATAACCGCGGGTATGAGTGGCCTACTCCTGTAGAAACCATTTTCTCACGATCCATGCGTTCAATTGCATTTTTCATGCTAGATATTTCCCCTTCACTGAATATTTCTCTAATAATGATTCCGTCGTACTTTTTATCGAAGATATCCTTAATGGCATCTGAGTATTGATCAAGATCCGAAACGTCCAAGTATTTCCATGAAAACAAGTCTTCTTGAATATTAGAAACGGCCTCTTCTTTTTCTTTTTTTTTGGATTGAAAAAATTTCAACATGAGTCAGGAGTTAGTACTAATCAAATTTAAAAAAATCTTTCGAGAGTTCAGGCGGATCCTTTAGTTAGTTCATAGCTTCAAAATATTCCGTCAGCTTTTCTGCAAAGATTTCATGAGCAATGGCACTTGGGTGTTGATCGTATGGTGCGTTAGTATATCCCTTTTGTGTTAAATCTACTGTGATGTCAATAGTTGGAATCGAGGTCTTTGCGCAATGTTGAGTTAATCGTTTGGTTTGATCGTCATCAGTCATGTAAGATATTACAAGTTGAACACCCTGCGATTGACAAAGTTCGTGTATTCGATCAATCATAGCTAACGTTATCTTTTCATCTTGAGCCACGTCAACACTTTTTTGATCAAAGACGTTTTGTAAACTATTGGTGATTGCCGAGTAATTAATGAGGGGCAAGGTAGAATTGATTTCACCAATGGGAATTTTGTTCATTTTAAGCTTGCCGTCAACGATTTCTCCAAATGGATAGGAGCACTTAAATTGTTCTATTCCAGCTTCGTCTCGTTTTGTAATTTCATAGCCCATTCGAATTTTTTGCCGATAGGCTGCATTCATTGTATTACGTTCGTTGTGAAATGACAAGTAGTTCAAGATGAGTACCGCTGGCTTTTCCTTTTTTTTGAAGTCATCTTTCAGCATTGCCAAAACTTGTGCCTGACCATATCCAGGTACAGCTCGGTTCTCAATTCTTAGTGAATCGAACTCCTGTTGAAGCAAGTGCGGATACACTTCATCGTCATTCACCCCTGTTCCGTAGGTGAATGAACAGCCATAAAATGCAAGTAGTGGACCATCAAAGTTTGACTCTCCACATGTTCGCTGTCCATTTTCAAGATGAGTCGCTTGATATGTTAGCTTCTTATTGAGCGTTACTTGATAAGTGCCAGGCACTAAATGTACCCCAAGTTGATCGTCAGGTTTGATGTGTATCGCAGGATTTGAAATCATTGAGAATTCAGGTAGTTCAAATGATCCAAATCCAAAAATACGTAGGCCAATCTCCAAAAGAATGATGGTGATTAACGAGCTTATCAATACTCGTTTAAGAAGGCTTAGTACTTTTTTGCGCATATAATGTTGGCTTTGGGTAAAGATAAGAAAGGGAATAAAATATAATCCTTTATGTATATTCGATAAAATTCTGCAAAATGGCCTTTTGGAATAGAAGAAAACTCGCGATCCAAGATGATCAAGGTAAATTCAAAGATGATAAAATCTTCTGCGCTATGCCATGGGTACATTTTCACGTTACTCAAAATGGAAATGTCACACCGTGCTGTCAAGCTCCTTGGGGAAACGAAGCAAAATTGGGAGATATCAATACTTCAACAATTCAGGAGGTTTGGAAAGGAAAGCAATTCGAAGATTTCCGAAAACAAATGCTCAAAGGGAAACCAGCGCCAGCTTGTAGTCGATGCTACGAAAAGGAAGAAATGGGATGGATTAGCTTACGCGAAATCACCAATGATAAGTACGAGAAGGAGATCAATGAGTTCCTACAAAATAAATTCCATTCCTCGAGCTATGAAGAGCCAGTTTACTTTGATATTCGTTTTTCCAATGTGTGTAATTTGAAATGCCGCATTTGTAATTTCTCATCCAGTTCGAGCTGGTACAATGACGATCTCGCTCTAGGTAACATCAAGCCAGAAACACCTGCTCTCACAACATCGATCATTGACGAAGAGAAATTCTTCAAAGAATTCAAAGGACAGCTTGGTTCGATTAAGGAGATCTATTTTGCTGGTGGAGAACCGCTCATGATGGAGCAGCATTATCGGATTTTGGAATTCCTAATCGAAACAGGAAACACGAGTTGCAAGTTGTTTTACAACACAAACTTATCACGGTTGAAATTTAAAGAATATGATGTTCTAGAGCTTTGGAAACAATTCGAATACGTCAATCTTGCCGTTAGTTTGGACGATATTGGAGAAAGACTCGAATACCAACGAAAAAATACGAAGTGGGAACAAATGCAGTCGAATTTTGAGACTGTCAAACGCGAAGCGGATAACGTCGATATAATGATTAGTCCGACGATTAGCATTTTTAATATTCTTTCGATCACTGAAATGCACAAAACGCTTTTCAACAAGGGATTTGTTCGGGTGGAGGATGTAGTGCCAACCTTGCTCGTTTATCCTCAGGAATTTAATATCCGAGGCCTATCCCAAGAATTAAAGGAAACGGCGAAAAATAGAATTGATGATCATCTCGAATGGTTGAAGAGCCAAGCTTTAGAGGATGAGAAAAAAATGGAATACGTTTTACGTCAATACCATAATATTGTAACATACTTGAACCACGAAGGTGATGAAAAGGCACATTTGAACTTCCCGAAAAAAATAGCGGAGTTGGATGCACTTCGGAATGAAGACTTCGTATCTGTTTTTCCAGAACTAGCTTCTTTGATCGAATAATTAGTCGGGGAGAGGTGTCACAAAGGATTTGAATAAGTACAAAGCGTGCTCGCGATCCATTTGCGGCAATGATTCAACAACCGTTTTATAATTCATTTCAATGATGTGTCCTGTTGCTGTCTCTTGTAAATTATTCTCTGCCGCAACATCAATGATGTAATTCAATTTGGCTTCAATATCCGCGTGAATTGCGGCTTGCTCTTCAAGTGTGGAATCGCTGTTTTCCTGAAGGTAGTGTTTGAGTCCTTCCAAGTACGTTGTTAGGTCGGCAGCAGGTCCAGTTTTTGACTCGAGTTCTTCACGCTCCAATGCTTCTTTCTTCCATAGTCCGAAATGACTGATTACTTGAAGGTAACTGCGTTTGTTTTCTTCCTCAATTTGGGTGTTGGAGGAGAGCTCGGCGTTGGAAAGGGTATCAATAATTCCTGAAATTTCAGTCGACGATAGTGAGCCAATAGAGCACGATTTAGGATGGAAAACGGTATTAAAAAAGATATTGCAATCTAGCTCATTGGCAAACGCCACAACTTTAGGGAGCTCCTCCCAATTTTGGATCATGGGGCAAAATGAGATGTGAAAGTGAGTGTTATTCTCCCTACAGTACTCCCTGAAATAATGAACATTCGGTAGTACTTTTTTCCATTCACCATTCTTGCGTATAACGCGGTAAGTATCTTCTTCGATAGAATCAATCGAAACGGCGATGTCGAAGTTCATGGAATGAATAATCCGTTTAATCCGCTCCGTTAAAATAGTTCCGTTGGTTTGTATTGAAATTCGAATGTTCGGATTGATTGCCACCATTCGTTCCCAAATATCTAGATAAATAGGAATGAGAAATGGTTCCCCTCCTAGGAAGTGTGAATTTTCTAGATACGGAATAAATTCTTCCAATTGATTGACAAAGTTGGTGTCATATGCTGATTTTATTGGAGGAAGTTTCTCTCTGTTTTTTCGAATTGCTGAAGAAAATTCTCCGCGACACATCAAGCATTCTAGATTACATTCATTGGATAATTCAAAATCCATTTTCGAAGGGTAATCTGTCCGAAGAATAGGAAGTGTATCAAAGTTTTTGGCCGGAAGTGCTTTGTAGTTTTCTGCAAGAATTAGCTCCTCGCAACCCTTGCATCCAAGGGAGAAATCATTTTGAACAAGCCTTTGCGCAATTTCCTTTCGCTTGGCACTGTCCCAAATCTCGCGAATAGTTAATTCAGGGTACTTTCCAACGACATGAATCTTGTTAAAGCAACAAACGGAAGTATTCCCTCGAAAACCAAAGTACAGACTTTTGATTGGAGCCCAGCAGCCCATTGATCGTGCTTCTGGAACACGATTTTCATTGTATTTTAGTAATTGATCGCCTTCTTTATTCATGCTCTCCCATTGATTTGGCGTAAGTCCATAGAGGCTCTAATTCTGGTAAAACTGCTCTGGTTGATTCGTTACGGAGCTTATCAAGCGACTCGGAATAGGAAATAAATTCTGGGATCAAATGCTCATCACTTTTACTATTCATGAAGGTAATACAATTCCTAAATTCATTGAGTTGCATGTCGATTTTCAGATGTCCCGTTGTCTTGTCCATTCCGAGGTTGTCGAGTAGGTCACCAAATTGTTCGAGCTCTTCTTTTGTCGGAGCAACTGGTGGATGATTCTGCACGTATTCGATCACCCAAGCGATATGTTCTTCAAGCTTTTTGCGAATGAGCTCTCGTTGCTGTTTAGGGAAAATACGAATGCTCAAATGGTTTGGACTCCTCAAGGTATGAGGCATGAATTGATCAATTTCAATTAGTCCAGAAAGTACCCACTCCTTATGGAAATCGCCAATGGTGTGAACGTTCATCACACTGATGGTTGGGGTCACTAAAAAATTAACATGGTCGCAATCCGTAAGCATTCTCTTTCGTTCTGAAACGGCTATTTCCCAAGATTGGCCGCTTCGTTGAAGCTCAGCTCGATCTCCAGTGTCATCTAGGCTCGCATGAACGAAGACATTTTTAAAGTTTCGCCAAAGCTCAAAAACGTCTCTTCCCTTGTAAACTGTTTGAGAAAAGTTGGTCGCATATCTGAGTTTCACATCTGTTTTTCCATGTTTCAAAAGCAAATCGAGAATTGCGTAGTGCTCTTCCATAAGCATGGGTTCACCTCCGGCAAAATATATTTCTTCGAGATCATCGAAAACAAAGTGTAATTGTTGAAGCAGTTCGTCAAAGTTTTTTGGTCCGTGCTGAATTTTTGTTTCATGAGAAAGCGATCCCATTTCTTTGGCGTCCTTGTACCATTGAGAGCTTGAATGATGACCACAAATACGGCATTTGAAATTACATAAGTTCGAAATTCGAATGTCCCAAAAGATGGGTTTAGCTTTTTCTGAATGACCATTGCGTTTGGTGTCTAATGCCCAATCCAATTTGTCAGCGTACAAGGCGTTGGTCATTTTACGTGTGCTTTTTAAGCCATTTTTTTCGCTTTCATAGCAAGAGCTGCAACGTGGATCAGTTTGATCTTTTAACAGGTTCTTTCGGAATTGTCTCATTTCCGAACCATTCCATATTTCTTGAATCGATTGTTTGTTTACATCACCGAGAGCTCCTTCTTTATCCCATGGGGTCAAACAGCAAGGAACAACAGATCCATACTGAGAGACGAAAAGATGCACCCATGGTTTCATACAAAAAGCCTTGCTTTCAGCTACAGACTCCGCAGTGGTAATCTTGCGATTAGAAAATAGGTTAAATAGATCTGACATGTTACCAAAAGTAAGCATACTGTTTTAGAACATAGGAAAGTTTCAATCTAGTTACATCAAACTGATATTGTTTTAGGATTGATACTGGACCTAAATGTGGTAAGCGAAGTAAGTGTATATTTATCCCATGTTTTATTCCTGCCTTTTATTCCTTTCGATGTTAGTCGTATGGCGCTTTCGTAGCTATTATGCGCGAAAGAATCTTGGGATTCAATATCAGCTTACCTGGAAGTCAGTGTATTACCTTGGGCTTGGTCTTATGTTGATTTATTCTTTATCGAAACTATCAGTTCTATTTCTAAGTTTCTTTCCTCTTTTTTTGTTGAGAAGACACGGTCGTGTTATGAGCAGAATGAAAACATCAAGAGCGGACGTGAACGCAGAATCATATGAACATCACTTAAGCGAATATCTTGATTCTAGATCCAAACGCTTGGTCTTTTTTCAAATCAATGCGCGTGTACTGTTTTCATTGTTGGTTGTCACTGAGTTTAGTCTAGCTCTTGCTGGTTTCGATCCAGGTAGAACAATTTATGATAATGGTTTTTCGCCTGTCGATGAGCTGGTGGATTTTAAAGGATATGAGGCAGATGATCGCGGAATTATGCATCTCGACCGTGATGCGAAAAACTTTGCGAACGATTACATTAAGGAGAACGATTTAGGAAATGAGTTGCTGTTCATGACTTCTTTAAATTTAAAGAGAAAGCATTACACACCGTATCGAGTAGGAAGAGATTTTCTAGAAGTCATTCAAGGTAAGGTTCGAACTGAATTTTCTGTTTTTATTGATAAATTGAAATCCAATTCAGGAACATCTCCTGATGAAACGGCAATTCTTACATACCTTAAGTCACCAATTAATTCTGATGGCTTTAGAAGTATAGAGTTTGAGAATATTTCCTCTGATAAAAGGAAAGTCTTTTTATTGGGTGACTCTTTTACATGGGGAGCTGGAGTAGAAAACCTCAGTTCAAGTTTTGCGGATAATCTTACCTCTCAAGGTTTTCTGGTGTACAATTCTGGGATCGTTGGAACAGATCTTCCACAGTATAAGGAGGTAGCAAGCAAATATTTGGCGAAGGTAAAACCTGATGTTGTCATCTTGAACTTGTTTGTAGGGAATGACATAGCTGAACACAGAATCGATTTAAAACCTTTTCATAAGCAATTTTTCAATACAAATGCTGGAACCTTGATGGCTGCTCCTCATGGAGAGTATGTTAAGAATGCAGATGAGGCGTATGAGAAAATAATCGATCAAGCCATGATTCCGAAAAATATGAGTTTTGTGAACTTCATATCAAGCCAAACGAGGATTTCGACTTTGCTTTGGCGCCTGTGTGCGAAAATGGGAGTAATTGGACATGTCGCATCAAAGGAGTCATCGGACTATTGGGATTTTGTCAACAAGTCGAAGTTGGGGTATTCCGTGAATGCTGAGATTCTCAAGGAAATCGAGCAAATCTGTGAAGCGAATCAATGTGAGTTGATTGTTTCCATCATTCCTGAACGAGACAATCTAGCGATTGACAAATATGAGTTGGATAAAATGGTGGTCAACTTCCCGTACGTACGAATTTCCAATTTGACAAAAGAGGATTACTCCCCAGATTATCACCTGAATGAATCTGGTTGTCGTAAATATGCAGCGTTTCTTCAAGAACAAATTCAAGAGTAAAGAACAAGTGGCCTCTGAACGGAAGAGTTTACACTGACCTAAAATCCATTCTTTTTCGTTTCTTTGACTGAATACTCTTGCTACGAATGATTTCATTTTTTCACTTCTTCACACAAAAACTACGACTCAGTAATCCGTGGCGATACAAAGTTCCTTTGCTTATAGCGTTTTGTTATTTTCTACTTCTAGCGGGAAATGTACATCCGCAAACTTCTGCAGCGGCCTTTTTTACCGCTATCGCTACTACTGTTGGATTCATGGGGTTTGGTTATTTGACTAATGATCTCGCAGACAGGAAAAAGGATGAGCTCGCAGGAAAATCGAACGGAACTACCAATTTGTCCACCACGTCGATTGTTTTACTAGTAATTACATTTTTAGGAATTGCGATTTTGCCATGGCTGTATTTGCCGATGGACATGATTTCCGCAATATGCATAGCAACGGAACTCGCATTATTCGTTCTGTATGCATTTCCTCCATTCCGATTGAAAGAACGTGGGTTTTTAGGTGTGATTACAGATGCACTATATGCACATGTTGTTCCAGGCTTTTTAGCTTCCTGGACATTTTATTTAGTTGGGAATAAGGATTATGATAATTTCTACCTTTTCATTATCGCTCTATCGACATGGCAATTGTTCTCGGGGATGCGTAACATCATTTCGCATCATTACAAGGACTTCGAAAATGACATGTCTAGCGGTACCAAAACCTTTGCTACGCAAATAGGGAAGGAGAAGATCTATTCTTTGATGACTCGCGTATTCATTCCATTGGAATTGATCTCGTTTTTAGGCTTTTTAGCTGTTATCCAATTAAAAATTGATTTCCTATTCGTCGTAGTTATCATTTTTCTCTTTTTGGCTTGGTCGAACTATCGAAATGGTGAATCCGAAACTCAAGCGAAACATTTTACGAACACCTTCTTAGATCGATTCTACATTCATTGGTTTCCTTACATCGTCATCTTTGTATTAGTATTGAGTACTACCCATTTTGTATGGTTGTTGGTCGTACATACACTCATTTTTTATCCTTTTATCGGGAAGATTGCCAGTCGCTTTAGGAAGAAGAAGGGCGAACCTGAATCGAAGCCAACTCTACCGAGTTACGCTATTCTATCTACAAATCGCAATCAATATTCTGAGACCTTCATTCAATCTCATATCCAATTAATTCAAAAGGGGATTGTTTATTCAGACGGTTATTTCCCAACTTCTCTTTCACTGGATAAAGGAAAGACATGGCAAACTTTAGCCGAGGATGAAGATCGAGAAACACGCTTAATTGAATCTTGGAGAGAGCACAATGTTCAGGCTGTTTTAGCAGAGTATGGCCCCGCAGGTGCTGAGGTGATGCATGC
>CAJQOB010000229.1 GCA_905479845.1 uncultured Flavobacteriales bacterium | reverse complement strand
CATTTGGATAAAGATGGAGCTGAGCCAATTGACTTGTACGTGCTAAACATTGATAGCTCATACGCATATACCCGTTTCGATAAGAAATTCCGATCTGATTTTCACGACGGACCTATCTCATTCAACGATAGCGGAAGTGTTTGTATTGTTTCTAGAAATTTGCGTTTGGATGAGCGATTTAAGTCCCTACAGAAAGATGAAAACGTACTCGGACTTTTTATTGGTTCATTTGAAAACGGTGAATGGACTGACCTACAAGCATTGAGTGTGAATGATTCCTCTTACAATTGTACGCACCCAGCACTTTCAGCTGATGGAAACACATTGATCTTCTCGAGCAATATGCAAGGGGGAGTGGGAGGATACGATCTATGGAAGATTGAAAAACGTAATGGGAACTGGGGGCAACCTGAAAATTTAGGAAGCGAAATCAATACATCTTTCAACGAATTCTTTCCCACATGGATTGGAAATACCTTGTACTTCTCTGCAAATAGAAATGCGATTGGAGGTCTCGATTTATATCAAGTGGATGGATTTGGCGATATGGATGGATCAAAGTTGCTAAGTGAACCGTTGAATAGCTCGCAAGATGATTTTGGATTGATTTCGAGAACTCAAGGGAAATCAGGATATTTCTCTTCGAACAGAAGCGGTACGGATCAACTCTGGACGTTTGAAATGCTTTTCCCAAATTTTGAAAATTGTGACTCTATCATTGATGATGATTTCTGTTATACGCTCCTTGAGGAAACGGCATACGAGCTTGGAGGAATTGATGCTCTTGTATATCGCTGGGACATCAATGGAGTGAACAAATATGGGTACGAAATTGACTATTGTTTCCCAGGGCCAGGATTGTACGAGATTAGTGTTGATATATATGATACTATCATTAAGAAAACATACGCTAATCAGGCCAGCTATGCATTTGAATTGGCTTATGAGGAACAACCACATATTTCCTCACTGGATAGCGTGAGACTTGGACAAGAATTTCAGTTGGATCCAAGTAAATCATTCTTACCAGATGTGGAAATTGAGTCATATTACTGGATTCTATCTGATGGAACCTTTTTCACAACAACGAATCCTTCGCACAGCTTTGCTGAGGCTGGAAGTTATCAAGTAACACTTGGTGTTGTAGGTACTAGATACGGTGAGCCGTTCAAGGATTGCTCTTACAAGTTCATCGTTGCTTCGGATGATGCTTCAGGACATCTTGTTGCTAATTCGCATGTGGCCTCAATTGAAGATACGAGTTCTGCTATCTCAGAACAAGATATTAAGCCGATGGGATCTTTTGAAGATGATGGGCAAATGGTAGAAAGTAACCGTCCCTTGGTTGAGTCAGATAGTTCGATGATTATTCACAGTATTGAGTTCGCTCGATCGGAGAAACAGTTGTCTGACACGAATGCAATTCTGAATCCAATTGCAGATCATTACATCGTGAATACTTTGTATGATCCAATTGATTCGACCTATGTCTATTCTGTTGGGCAATGGCTGAGTATTGGTGAAGCGCATGAAACATGGGTGAAGATTGTGAAAATGGGATATGAAGATGCTTCTATCTACACAAGCAGGAGAGAATCTTTGAAAGATTTACCACTGAATAAATCATTCAATATTGAGGACGTTGAGTTTGAAACCAACGAGTGGGAAGTCACAGAAGGTTCCAAAAGAAAACTTGAAATACTGGTACTATTATTGAAAGAATTCAAAGGTGTGAAGCTATTAATTGGTGCGCATACTGATGACGTTGGAGGTGAAGAGCACAATATGACTCTTTCTAAAAAAAGAGCCAAAGCCATATCTGACTATCTTGTTGAGACAGGAATTGATGAAAGCAGACTTGAAAATAAAGGTTTTGGAGAAACGAAACCAAAGTTCACAAACGAAACCGAAGAGGGAAGGTCAAAAAATCGACGTGTTGATTTTAAGCTGATTTCCTCAAAAGAAGTTGAAATAATACAGGAATAACCTATGAAATTAATTTACTCAATCGTACTGCTGCTAATTTCGGGGGATTTGTCATTTGCGCAAGCAGTGCCATCTCCAGAAGAGAACATTCCATACCTTGTTACTTTTGGTAATGCGGGTGATAAATCGTGGGGAGATGATGATTTCTGCCAAGTGTTTTTCTTTGTGGTTCCAAAAACACAAAAGACATCTATTTATTTGAGGGTGTACGATCCTGGAACTGGTGGAACAATTGACGAGAAGAAAGGAGCCTTCAACACGAAGACTAAATTTACCGTTTTTGGAGGGAAGGGATGTATCACAAATAAAGATGCACGCGGTACCGATCCGAAAGGAAACTGGTACAGTGGAAATATCTTGTCTCAGAAAATTTTCGGAAATGAAAACACTGGAGAATGGTATACGTTCGGACCGTTCAATCCAACGTCAGGAGAGTATTCTAAAAAGTATGGAGGTTACGTTTTCAAAGTGAGTGCCCGTGGTATTGCAGGTGATGATGGTAATTTATACAAGTATTTCATGAGTACGTCGAGCACTGCGAATAGCGCAGTAGAAGGAGGAAATGCTTTCACATTTGAATATACCTTCAGGTTGAATGATGCTGCAGGTGAAGTTTCTCACATTTATCCATACATCGATAGCAATGTGATTTCGGTTAAACAAGGGAACTTTGACTGGGATAACGACGGTGAGATGAAAATCATTACAAATACACGGCTTACTATTCCATTGACGAAGTCGGGTGATGGTGATTGGAAAAAAAGTGAACACAAAGTGCTGAAAGCAGAGAAGGAATCTACCTTTGATGTGCAGTTCCACAAGAATAAATCAGCACCAGCAAAGAATAACAATGTAAGTTTCTATATTACAAATCAGTATGGTGAGTCGATGCCATTTTACACGGTACCGATCGGGGGAGTTCCCAAACCAAAATCAGTCATTAGAATAACCAAAAAGAAATAATGCGCTTACTTCTACTTAGCTATTTTCTTCTTCTTTTTGCCTTTACAGGTTCTGCTCAAAACTTCCGATTCAACGAATTTGGGATTGAAGACGGAATGGCGCAGAATTTCATTTATTCCATGGATCAAGATGATCATGGCTACCTGTGGATAGGAACGGGTGAGGGACTCTGCAGTTATGATGGACAGAATTTCAAAACGTATACTACAAAAGAAGGCTTAGCTGAAGATGTGGTGACGAGTACTTTTATTGGGCCAGATGACATTCTTTGGGTGGGACACAACAGCGGAGAAATTTCACGTTTGAAAAATGGAAAGATTGCTAAGTTTGGTGATCATGAAATAGTAATCAGCACAATTAATGGATTGAGCGTTCTTCAGGATGAAATGTATTTCATTAGCCAGAATGAAGGGGTGTTCGAATTGGTTTCTGGAAAATACAAGCGAGTTGGAAAGTTCGGTGCATCTCGTTTTTATGCCATTCAACATATTGATAAATCAAATGTTGTTATTGGAACAGACAAAGGAATAATTCACATCGCAAAATCCAATGATAAGTGGGTAAAACGAAAAAGTATTCTTGAAGACAAACAGATCAGTGCAATTACTCAAGGGAGGCAGAACCGACATCTTTTTGCTACCTCAAACGAT
>CAJQOB010000228.1 GCA_905479845.1 uncultured Flavobacteriales bacterium | reverse complement strand
GTGGAGATTTAGGATACTTTACAGCTTTCCAAATGGTATATCAATTTGAAGATGCTGCCTTCTCTACTCCTGTTGGAGGGATTTCAGCTCCATTCAGAACACGCTTCGGATACCATATTTTACAAGTTATTGATCGTCGATCTGCTCGCGGAACAATGGAAGCTGCTCACTTGATGATTTCTGCTCGAAGCGATGCTAGCGAAGCTGAAATTAACAATGCAAAAACGAAAATCAACGAATTGTACGACATGCTCGGGGCTGGAGAGTCATTCGAAGAGTTAGTTGGAAAATACTCAGATGATCCATCTAGTAATGGAAAAGGTGGTGTTCTTCCTCAATTCGGAACTGGAACGACAACGAGAATGGTTCCTGAATTTACCAAAGTAGCATTCGAATTGAAAAACGACGGAGACTACAGCAAACCTGTTCAAACGGATTACGGTTTCCACATCATCAAACGTATTAGCTGGAAAGATGTCGACTCTTTCGATGCCTTGAAGAAGGACATTGAACGAAAAGTTGCTAAAGATGCACGCTCTGTGAAAACTCAAGCGTCATTTGTTTCTAAGCTTAAAAACGAGTATGGGTTTAAATCGAAGAGCAAGAAAGGTTTAAAATGGTTCTACCAAAATATGGATTCTACCTATCACTTTGGAGAATTCAAAGCGACGGACTACAGTAAGAAAAAAGTTCTTTTCAAATTGGACAAGAAAAAGTTCAGAGCGAATGATTTTGCAAAATACTTGGAGAAAAATTACCGTGGCGCGAGAAAAGAAGATCCAACAATCGTTGTAGATAAACAATATAAATTGTGGGAAGACGAAACAATCTTGAACTACGAAGAATCAAAGTTGGCGGGTAAATACCTAGCGTACAAAGCTTTAATTACTGAATATCACGATGGAATCCTTCTTTACGAAGTAATGTCGGACAAAGTATGGAACAAAGCAATGCGCGACACAACAGGTTTGAAAGCATTCTATGAATCTAATTCTGACAAATACCAATGGGGAGAACGCGTTGATGCTGAAGTATACGAATGTGGTTCTATGCTACTTGCACAACAAACTGTTAAGCTTTTGGCAATGGATTCTTTGACTTCTACGGATATAGTAATGGTGGTTAACGAAAGCTCTTCTTTGAATGTTAAATTCAGAAAAGGAAAATTCGATACGACTAAGACTGGTTTCATTTCTGCGACGAAGTCTCCTCTTCAAAATGGTGTAAATGAAATTTACGAATACAACGATAAATACTATGTTGTAGTGGTAAACGACAAACTTCCTGCTGGTCCGAAGAAATTCGACGAAGCGAAAGGAGCAATTACATCTGATTACCAGAATTACTTAGAGAAAAACTGGATGTTAGAGATTGAAGGAAATCACGACATCGTTATTAATAAGGAAGCACTCTACTCTATTGGGAAGTAAGCTCCATAAAAGAATATTACAGGCTAGTCTTTTGGCTGGCCTGTTTTGCTTTGCACTGGTTTCTTGCAGCTCTAACGATACGGTTCTCGCAACTGTTGACGATTCGGACCTTACTGAATCTGATGCTCGTGTGATGATGAAACACTTGGGCTACAACCCTGATAGCAAAATGGAGCTTGACGAATTTGTAAGACAGTGGTGTCAACGCGAAGCATTGAAAAAGGAACTGGAATCAACTGATCCTGAATTATCAAAGTTGGTAGAGCTGCGATCCAACGCTTTTGAAGGTGAATTGGCTCAATTTTACTTGGAAGAAGAATTACTCAAAGGAAATTTGGACACTGTCGTAACGAAGTATCAGATGGCCGAGTACTACAGCAAAAACAAAGAGGATTTCCTATTGAGCGACTACTTGGTAAAAGGTCTGTACTTGAAAGTGCCGAAATCCGCTGATTTCAAAACCCAAAACATTGATCAGGCTTACCTGTTAAAAAATGATAAAGACCTTTCCGAAGTGAATTCTTATGCTAAACTTTACGCAGAGAATTTCTATTTCAATGATTCCACTTGGATTTACTTCAATGAATTGTCAAAAGATATTCCATTAACAAAATACAATGTTGACAATATCGTTTTAAACAGAACGAAGACCTATTTTTCAGATGATGAGTTCACGTATTTCTTGAACATCACTGATTACGCTCTCAAAGATGACATCCCACCGATGGAGTTTTTATCCGAGCAGATTAAGGAAATCATCGTGTTAAATCGATTGCAACAATTAAAAGAACAGTACGGATCAACATTGATCGAAAAGATAAAAGATAAGCATGAAATTATCATTCATTAGCAGTTTACTCCTCGCATTTTCGTTTACAGCGACAGCACAAGAAACGATTGACAAAATAGCAGCACAAGTAGGAGACAACATCATTTTGCTTTCTGACATTCAATCACAAAAAATACAAGCAGCCCAGGCGGGAATGACTTTGACACCAGAAATGGATTGTGCAATGCTGGAAGAATTGATGTACCAAAATTTGTTGGTGAATCAGGCGAAACTCGATAGTATTGAAGTAACACCTGAAATGATTGACGCTGAAATGGAGCAACGTATCCGTGTTATTGAAAGTCAGATTGGAAGTCGCCAGAAAATGGAAGAATTCTACGGTAAAACGGTTGCTCAGATAAAAAACGAGTTCCGCCCTATTATTGGAGATCAGCTACGAGCGAAGGAAATGGAGCGACAAATTACTTCGGAAGTAACGGTAACTCCACGCGACGTTGAAAACTTCTATAAAATGATTCCAAAGGATAGTATTCCTTTGATCAACGCTCAATTGAGCTTTCAACAGATTGTAATTTATCCAGAAATTGGAGCGAAAGAAAAAGAGCAAGCTAGAGTCCGTTTGAGTGGAATCCGTGAAGAAGTCATGGCAGGAAAGCCTTTCTCTACTGCGGCACGTTTGAATTCTGACGACCCAGGAAGTGCAAGCCAAGGAGGTAAAATCAACGCTTCAAAAGGAATGATGGTGAAACCATTCGAAGCAACAGTTTTCAGTCTCGAAGAAGGAGAAGTGTCTAATGTCTTTGAAACAGAATACGGATACCACATCATTAAATTGATTAAACGTTTGGGAGATGATTACTCATGTCGACACATATTGATCGTTCCAACATTCGATGACGCTGCAATTGAATCTGCGGCTTACAAATTGGATACTTGCTACCAACAGCTTCTTGCTGGTAAAATCACGTGGGATCAAGCTGTTGTAAAATACTCGAACGACGAATTCACAAAATTGAACAAAGGAATCATCACGAATCCGACAACAGGTGATCAACAATGGGATGCGGAGAATTTGAATCAAATTGATCAGCAAATCTACTTGCTTACGCAAAACATGAAAGTTGGTGATTTTTCTCAACCCAACCTCTACTCCAACATGATGGAGAGAAAACAAGGTGTGCGTATTGTTCGATTAATGAAGCGTACAGCTCCTCACAGAGCGAACTTAACGCAGGATTACACCTTGATTCAAAGTGCTGCGCAAAATGAAAAGAAACGAGTAGTAATCAACGACTGGGTAACAGAAAAGATCGCGAGCACTTACGTACGCATCAATGAACCATTTCAAGATTGCACGTTCGCAAATCCTTGGATGAAACGCTAGAAAGTTTATCTTTAGGAACAAATTTCTTATAACCTATGTCAGACAAGGCTGCAATTGACCAACTCGTTGTTCATTACAAAGAACTCAAGAATGAGATTCACAAAGTAATCGTTGGACAAGACGATGTTGTGGATCAAGTTCTCATTTCCATCTTTTCGAAAGGACATTGCTTGCTCGTTGGAGTACCGGGATTGGCGAAAACCTTGCTCGTTAACACCATTTCGGATTGTTTAGGATTGAGTTTTAATCGAATTCAGTTCACACCCGATTTGATGCCTTCTGATATTGTTGGATCTGAAATTTTGAATGAGAAACGTGAATTTCAATTCTTGAAAGGACCATTGTTCTCAAACATTGTTTT
>CAJQOB010000227.1 GCA_905479845.1 uncultured Flavobacteriales bacterium | reverse complement strand
CATGTCACCAATACATTGATATGTAATATCTGCTGGCGCTGCTGTCATTACAGGAGCTTGAGTATCGTGAACTGTTATTGTTTGAGTTTCTGTTGCTGCGTTTCCACAAGCATCAGTGAATGTCCAAGTTCTTGTAATTGTCTCTGGACATGAAAGTCCATCAGACACATCTGTTCCTGCAACAGTTCCCGCAGGATCACAGTTATCTGTGTAGCCAAGGTTTATCATTGCTGGAACATCTCCAATACACTGAACAGCTACTGCTGCAGGGGCCGGGTTGAATACAGGTGCCTGAGTATCATTAATAATTATTAATTGCTGAACATCAATAAAGTTTCCACAATCATCGGAAATGCGGAACGTTCTTGTGATCGTTTCTGGACAAGATTGACCGTTACTCTGATCACCTTGAAAAGTAACGGAAGGAGGAATAGTAATATCGTCGTTTTCATCTGTAACAACAGAAGGATCTGGGAGTGGAATATCGGCAGCACATTGAACGCTAATAGAGTTGGGGTTAGACCCCGTCGGTGGGTTATCAATAGTAATAATAACATTATCGGTTGAAGAACACCCACCGTTGGATACAGTCAACGTATGAGTTGTTGGTGTTGATGGTGATACAGTTGTTTGGCCATTATCTTGTACTCCGCCAGATAAATCTATTGTACCAGAAGCTCCTGAAGACCATGAATATGTTGCTCCTTCAATAGTTGTAACCGGATCGGCGCCAATGGTTATGGATGAGCCTCCAGTACAGAAAACCTGATCTAAACCAGCATCGATGAATGGCTGAGCAATAACTGTTATGTCCATTGTTATTTGCGCCGCACATTGTCCTGCAGATGGAGTAAATGTATATGTTTGAGTACCGGCACTAGTTGTAGATACAGCAGGCGTCCATGTACCTGTAATCCCTTCAATAGAAGTTGACGGTAAAACGGGCGCTGGATCATTTTGACAAACGTCAGCAATTGGATCAAAAGTTGAAACAATAATTGGGTTAATTGTAACAATAACATCATCGGTGCCTTGACAGCCTTCGGGTCCAGTAATTGTGACCGTATATGTTGTTGTAGTGGTTGGAATAACCGTTGTTTGTCCATGATCTTGTCCACCACCTTGAAGGTCGATGGTTCCGGTTGTACCTGTGCTCCATGAATAATTTGTCCCCTCGACGTTGTAGATTGGGTCAGCTCCAATAATGAAAGATTCGCCTGCGCATCCAACTTGATCGGATCCGCCATTTGGAAGTGGAGGGGAAATAACCGTAACATCAATTGTCGCTGTTGAAGCGCATTGTCCTGAGTTTGGCGTAAATGTGTAAGTTTGGGTACCGGCAGCAGCTGTAGATACAGCAGGCGCCCAAGTACCAGTAATCCCTTCAATAGAAGTTGTTGGCAGTATTGGAGCAACCGCATTTTCACACACATTAGGAATAGCATTAAACGTTGGAGTAAGGTTAATAACGTTTACAATCACAGTATCAGAAGCAATACACCCATTAAAGTTTGTAGTTACAATATAAGTGGTCGTAGTAGTAGGAGAAACCGTTGTTTGACCGTGATCTTGCCCACCTCCTTGAAGGTCGATGGTTCCGGTTGCACCTGTGCTCCAAGTATAGGTTGCTCCAGCGTCTGAAGTAATAGGATCCGCACCTATTGTTACAGTTGGATCACCTGAACAAATAGTTATATCCGGACCTGCGTCTACTGCGCATGGATTAACAATACTGCAATCTGTAGATCCTGCCCCCCCCGTTTGGGCAAGTGTTATTTCTTGATTTACATTAGCGTAGTTTGTAACGAGCATAATGTAAACTTCGCCAATTTGGGCGTTGGGAATTGAAGGGGTTTCAGTGTTCGTTGATGAATAACTGCAATCTACTATGTCCGTAGCAACCAAGGTTCCACAATTTGACTGAGCTGTAGCAAGATTTGAAAAAGGTCCCCAGATTATAAAATCAATATCTGAAGCTGCAGTGAGGCTCATATCAATATTTCCATTTGTAGCTATTTCAAGATAAAACCAATTGGGGTTTGGTTGAGTCTGTAGGCAGCCATAATCGTTACCAGGATCAGTTGCTGGTGTTCCCGCGTCTGCAAAAAATTGCTCAGTTTCATCGGTGCATATAGGCTCCATACTAACGCAATCGGTACCTCCTTGAGAATAAATAGAAAAAGAAAAAAATAGGCAAGGTATAAAAAATAGAAAATTCTTCATTTTTAAATTTTTAGTGTTGTGGCTTTCGTTGGCTTATTAAGCTAGAGTATCTAGTGCCAAGATTGATGCCTGCTAAATCTAATTCAAGAGATAAATTATTTTCCTCTTTCTTTCGATGAGTTCTTTCTCAATTTTTTCCATTTCGGCAAACCAATTTTGACTTTCTGCAATTTTCATCTCTTCCGGCTTGCTTTTCATGAAATTACGTTTTGTCTCTATTGCTTTAATATGATTCTCAATAGATTTTAACTCAATGTAGAGTTTGGATTTTTCTTCTTCCGTCAAAACCGAGGATGTCGATAAACTTTCAGAGGAGTTGGGAGTCAACTCTAAGTTCTGACCGAGACAAGCTGATGACGTTAGGATTAAGAAAAGTAAGACGTAAAGATTTTTCATAAGTTTAGATGTTGTGTGCATAGAAATATCAGCACCATAGTTGTAGACTTGGGAAATCCAAGTCTACGATGTATCAACTTCAATAGTATCACTGATTCGAGTGAAATTGTTTATTTCACCCAGAAGAGTCAGGTCATGAGTAAAGGAGGCTTCCGCAATTATTCCTTATTAATGATACGAGCATGTTTATTCAAGCTCTTTTATTCTTGAGTCGCAATAATCAGATTATTAGATGATTATGTAGCGGGTGTTAGGTTCCTGCCACAATTGTAAAGTGGGAATTTTCACTTTCACTGTTTGCTGTTTTTGAATTCTAGTCGGAGCAGGCTCAATGACAGGTGAAAAAGTTTACTACATACAAAATGTTGAAAGAGTAAACCAATTAAATGTTTCAGAATTCGAAAACGGAACATATTTGATTGAAGTAAGTATCAATGGAATCAAAGAAGTTAAAAAGTTTGAAATTATTGAATAATCTTGAAGTGTATTACGCTATTCTTATTTTCTCTTTTAGGCACTTGTGTTTTTGGACAAGACACGGTTGTTTTCACGGCAAATATTAAGGATCGAGATTTTAATACAATTGCGTATTCAAGCATAGAATTAAAAAATAAACCAGAAATTTATACCGTTTCCGGTCGTGATGGTTACTTTGAGTTGCAATGTCTTCATACTGATACTTTAGTTATTCGTCAAGCGGGATATAAAAAAGTTGAACAATCAATAAAGGTAATAGTTGAGAATGAAATTTTTCAACGACAGAGGATTATCATTTTGGCAGATAAGGTGCAGGATGTTGCCGAGGTAAACGTTTCAACAAAAAAAAGAAAGATTCGCCAAAAGAATTATGGCAATAGGTCTAAAGATAAAGCCTTTTACTTTAGAAGTTGAATCAGATAATCTTGGATATGAGTTTGGCGTAAAGGTCAACATCCCAGAAAAAAAAAGAGTTAAACTTGAAAAATTCAATTGTTTCATTGTTAACAGCAGCGTCGACAGCCTTAAGTTTAGGTTGAACAGTTATAATTACTCTGAAATGGACAGTTCTTTGAATTTGTTAACTGAAAACATAATTGGTATTGATACAATGATGAGTGGAGTTTTTGAAATTGACATTTCTAACGAACGTTTATACGTTAAAGGAGATATTTTAGTAACGCTAGAGATGATTGATTTTTTTGGAGAAGGAAAAGTCACCTTTTCCACAGGAACAATTAGTGGAGGTACATATTTCAGAGAAGGGAAAGAGGCCGAATGGGAGAAATTTCCAATCATTGGGTTGGCATTTAATGTAGGTGCTAAAGTTTCAAGACTACAGAAGTGAGGGAGTTGATTTATCGATTGTCATGGAAGCAACAGGAGTTTACCATGAGGGTATTGCGATGTACTTATTTGAGCGAGGATACGCAGTGAGTATCATGCAGTCGGGTCAGAATTGTTATGTTCATTCAAATGTATTCCAATAATGGCAAAGAACTGTAACCAACTGAGTACAAATTTATAATGTGTTGTACGAGTTATCTCTCTTAGATCATTTCAGTACTATATTGCTTGTATATTATATATGTAAACCCCAGCTTCCCAATTATAATATAGTTCCACA
>CAJQOB010000226.1 GCA_905479845.1 uncultured Flavobacteriales bacterium | reverse complement strand
AATTAGTTCACTTAAAGGAAGCTTAATGTTCTTCGCTATTTGGTTGACCAATTTGTAATTCTCGGGATGAACAGATGAGTCATCTAAAGGGTTCTTACCGTTTTTAATTCTAATAAAACCAGCAGCTTGCTCAAATGCCTTATTACCAAGTCGTTTTACTTTTTTCAATTCTAGTCTTGAATTAAACTTTCCGAACTCCTTTCTATGATTAACAATATTCTCTGCTATAGTCGGACCTAAGACAGAAACGTAGCTCAATAAATATTGAGACGCAGTATTCACATCAACTCCCACCGTATTAACACAAGAAATGACAACATCGTCTAACGCCTCTTTCAGTTTGGATTGATTTACTTCATGTTGGTATTGACCAACTCCAACAGATTTAGGATCTATTTTTACCAATTCTGCTAAGGGATCCATGAGGCGACGTCCAATTGAAACGGAACCTCTTACCGTAACATCGAAGTCAGGGAATTCTTTTCTAGCAATACTACTCGCCGAATAGATTGATGCTCCATCTTCATTAACAACAAATACTTCCAAATCACGGTCGAATCTAATGTGTTTCACCAATCGTTCGGTTTCTCGTCCAGCTGTGCCATCGCCGATTGCAATTGCATCTATTTTATAGGATTGCACCAGTTGAAATAATTTCGAGGCGGCCTTTGAATGTTCCTTTTGAGGAGCATGAGGATAGATATTTGTATTGGTGAGTAATCCTCCATTTTCATCAAGACAAACTACTTTACACCCAGACTTGAATCCTGGATCAATGGCTAAAACTCTTTTTGCTCCAAGCGGAGCCGAGAGCATGAGTTGTCTTAAGTTTTTAGAAAAAACAAGAATCGCCTCTTTATCTGCTTTGTCCTTTGCTATTTTTAGCACCTCATTTTCTAATGACGGTCTTAATAATCGTTTATATGCTTCTTTGCATGCATCGGTAACCACATTTGAACTTGGCCCGTTTCCTTTTACAAAAAATTGTCCTATTTGTTCTAACGCTCTATCTTCATCAGGACGCGCTTTCAATGATAATAACCCTTCTCTATTTGCTCGGTATAACGCCAGGAACCGATGAGATGCACACTTATTTAAACGTTCATTGTGTTCAAAATAATCTTTATATTTAGCTGCCTTCTCTTCATTTCCCTTAATGACTTTAGAAGAAAGAGTCGCATTCCTATCAAACATCTGTCTTAAACGAGACCTTAAATTGACGTTTTCATTAATCCACTCTGCCATTATATCTTTTGCTCCACTGATTGCTTCATTTTCATCCTTCACTTCATTTTTAACAAACCTTGAAGCCAACAGAAAAGGATCTTCACCGCGTTGTGACATTATCATTTTCGCTAAAGATTCTAATCCCGCTTTTCTAGCTTTCTCGCCACGGGTAACTCTATTTTGCTTGAAAGGCAAATACATATCTTCAAGTCTTGTTAAGTCGAAACAACTCAAAAATTGAATCTTAAGGTCTTCCGTTAACTTCCCTTGATCATCTATTGCTTTTACAATACTCTTTTGGCGTAAAACAATTTCTGAAAATGTTTTTGCCTCTTCTCGAATTGCGGCAATATCAACTTCGTCAAGAC
Source organism: uncultured Flavobacteriales bacterium (assembly GCA_905479845.1). Lineage (GTDB taxonomy): Bacteria > Bacteroidota > Bacteroidia > Flavobacteriales_D > Crocinitomicaceae > UBA4466. Next base: position 977 of record CAJQOB010000226.1, on the reverse strand, counting down.
CTCCTGTCAATTCTTTTCTGTACCTTGAAATGAAAGGTATCGTTGCGCCATCCTCAATTAAAAGGATCACGTTTTTAATGGATTTCTCACTGAGTTGAGTCCCTTTTCTAACAAATTCGACTTGGTTCATGCAATTCTAATTTACATAACAAAAATAGAAGTACTTTACATAATCTTAATATTAAATCAAACTCTTTTATTTATCTTCGAACAAAAAAACAATGAAAAAAGCGCTATTCATATTTGCAACGACTATATTATTGACATCCTGTTCTGAAAAAACAGTTGGAACTGTTACCGAAGTTAAGGACGTTAAAGATGCAGCTTTGCCAACGATAGAATTAACACAAGGGAAATCTATTTATCAAAACAAGTGTAATCAATGCCATGAATTGAAGGTGATTGATAGTTTTACAACCGAACGTTGGAATAAAATTTTACCTGACATGGCAAAAAGAGCCAACTTAGCTTCATCAGATGAGGCGATTTTAGGTAATTATATAACATGGGAATTAAGTAATTAAGATGTTTTCGGATTTAATTGTTATTGATGCTAGCTCGGTGCTTGCTGGGCCTTCTGTTGGAACATTTTTCGCAGAGCTAGGTGCAAGGGTTATTAAAATTGAACATCCGAAACATTCGGATGTTACTCGATCATGGAAATTATCAAAAGAAAGAACAGATGCAGTCTCTGCTTATTTCTCAAGTGTTAATTATAAAAAAACCTATTTAGAGCTGGATCTAAAGAACAGTGAAGATAATGACCGTTTTATTGATCTTATTCGCACAGCAGATATTCTATTAACTAATTTCAAAAATGGAGATGATAAAAAACTTCAAATTGAGGATGATAAATTGTTAGCAATAAATCCAAAATTATTAATTGGAAAAATTAATGGTTATGGATCAGAAAGCGATAGAGTAGCTTATGATTTAATTCTCCAAGCTGAATCTGGAATAATGTCAATGAATGGAAC
>CAJQOB010000225.1 GCA_905479845.1 uncultured Flavobacteriales bacterium | reverse complement strand
TTTTCTTTTAGCTCTTTAGCACAAATTTCAACCTATACAGGAAACGTTGGATTCATTATTAACCCAGGATTTCTTGGTCCAAATTATAGCGTCTCTAATGTTCAATTTACTGGACAGCCGCAGGCAATAGGTTCGTTTATATGTGATTCGTGTAATTTGGGATTATTAAAGGGAGTAGTTATGACCACAGGATTAATCGAAGGAGACAACAGTCCTGTTGGCCCCAATAATCAGTACAATGCTGGTTTTGATAATGGCTATTCAGGTACGAGTCTTATTCCAGATTCTTACAATGCTGCGGTTCTTGAATTCGACATAACGTCTCTTGTCGATACGATTCAATTTCGATATGTTTTTGGTTCGGATGAATACCCAGAGTACGTGGGAAGTCAATTCAATGACCAATTTAGAATATTTATTGAAGGACCTGGAATCAATGGGGTGCAAGACCTGAACTATATTCCAAGCGGTATTTATGCAGGGATTAATACGATTAATGCCCAATCAAATTCAGCGTACTTCGTTTACAATGGAGAGGGAGACAATGCACCTTACAATGAATCTGATTATTATATTCAGTATGATGGCTTCACTGTTCCTTTAATGGCGAAGGTTGCGGTTCAAACAGAGCAGACATATCATTTGACAATTGTAGTAGCAGATAAAGCAGATGGAATTTATGATTCTGGAGTTTTTTTGGAGCAGTGCGAAGAATGCGACTACAACGCAAGTGTACCATCTGAATTGTTGAATCAAATTTCATGTTATCCAAATCCAAGTGACGGAAATGTATCACTTCAATTTCCAGAATTAACAGAGGCAGGCGTACTTCGTGTAATGAATTACCTCGGAGAAATAATAAGGACGATTGAAGTTTCCAGTGGAATATCTGAGTTGCTCGTGGAAGAATTGCCGCAAGGAAATTTTATTCTGGAAATTTCAACAGAAAACGCTTTGTGGAGAGGGAAGATGAGTGTTGAGTAAGAGTTTAGGCAAAAAAAGAGGGGCAAGCTACTCATATCGCACCGCTACAACCTCCTACCCTTGCTATGTTCCCATCCTGGGGGATTAAGAGGGAGCTGGTCGTATAAGACTTACCCCAGCTGCAAAAGTAGTACTTTAATCTAAATCAGAAAACAATTTGAAAGGAAATAAAAAAAAAAGTTTGAAGCAAAAAAAAGAGCACCAATTGGTACTCTCTAATGGTATCTTTTTTACTTGATTTACAAGTGCATGAAATCTTTCTTTGCTAATAATTCATCTTCAGATTCTCTGAATTTTGGATCATCAACACAACAATCGACAGGACATACAGCAGCGCATTGCGGTTCATCATGGAAACCAACACACTCTGTACACTTGTCTGGGGCGATGAAATAAACATCCATATCCACTGGTTCGTTAGCATCGTCTGCCATAAGATCATTTCCATCTAAGGTTGTGATCATACCAGTTAACGATGTCCCATCTGAATATTTCCATTCCGCACCACCTTCATAAATTGCTGTATTTGGGCATTCCGGCTCGCATGCTCCACAATTTATGCACTCATCTGTGATAATAATTGCCATTTGTATTCTTTTAATTTCTGCAAATATACGCAGCATCGACCTATTCTTAGGCGAATAAAATTTAAAATTTCATTAAGTCATAGGAAAAATGACCAAAGGGGAATACTTTTGCAGCGTGGAACAGAAGGAAATAGTTAGTGGTTTTACCCAATTGGGAAAATTGATGCAAGCATTAGGTAATAATGAAGGCTGGAAAGATTTTACAATTGGCGTTACCAAATCGGAGTATGAATCCTTAATTGGAATTATTAATCGTCAGTTTTCCTACAATGGATGGTTTACGAAAGAGAATGTTCGAAAAGCCCTATTGAACCTTGCTGAACAACTAACGGAAGAAAATTTGGCAAGTTGGACCGCTGAATATGCTTTTAGTCAAAATCCAAAACGTATTGGAATCATCATGGCTGGAAATATTCCTTTGGTTGGTTTCCATGACTTTCTTTGCGTATTGTGCTCAGGAAATAAGGCAGTTTGCAAATTAAGTTCAAATGATAAAACACTGCTTCCAGCGCTAGCAACACACTTAATCGAGTTTTGCCCTTCTTTGAAAGATCGGATTGAATTTAGTGGTGGAAAAATAGGGGAGATGGATGGAGTTATCGCTACTGGAAGTGATAATTCAATCAAATACTTTGAACAGTATTTTGGAAAGTACCCGCATATTTTCCGAAAGAATAGAACGTCGGTAGCTGTTTTGGATGGTACAGAAACGAAAGAAGACTTAAATCTATTGGGTGAAGACATCTTCTCATATTTTGGACTGGGATGCAGAAATGTTTCTCATCTTTTTGTGCCTGAAAGCTTTGAGCTGAGTCGTTTCTTTGAGGCAGTGGTGCCGTATGGAGATATCATCCACAACAATAAATACGGAAACAATTACGACTATCATCGAGCTGTTTACTTGATGAATCAGATTCCTTTGTTGGACAATAACTTCGTTCTTCTTCGGGAATCGGAAGATTTGTTTTCTCCTTTAGCAATCATTCATTTTGAACGTTACGACAAGATTGATTCGGTCAAAGAAAAATTGTCCGAAAACGAGGAGAGTATCCAAGTTGTTGTTGGTAATGGTTTTGCCCCATTTGGTAGTTCACAGCTTCCTACGCTCACAGATTACGCAGATGGTGTCGACTTAATGAAATGGCTCGCATGTATATAAGGATAATGTAATCATTTTCTTATATTAGCGCTTGCTCCTTAAAACGACTCAACGTTTCTTATGCCTACGTTATCTCAAAATGCGATTTACGCAGAATATTTAATTAAGAATTCTCTTGACTTCATTGGCTCAGCCGACGCGGAGGGGAATATTATTGAATATAATCCTGCAGCACTCAGAGCGTTTGGATATACCATGGACGAACTAAAGAAAATCGATGTTCATGAATTGTATTGCTCAAAAGAAGAATACGAGCGCGTAGTTCGATCATTGGAAGAAACCCGTGAGTTTGCTGGCGAGGTTGTCAATAAAAGGAAGAATGGTGAGGAATTTACCTGCTACCTTTCTGCAAATATGCTTTACAATGATGAAGGAGTATTGATTGGGAGCATGGGAGTTTCAAGAGATATTTCTAATGAGAAGGAACTGAGCAGACAACTTGAGATTCAGAATAACAAGAATACAGAATTGATCGAAGAGTTAGTTAGCTTGTCTAGAATTGCAACGAATGTTTCTAACGGGGTTGTAATTACGACACCGGAAGGACGGATGAAATGGTGTAATGAGAGTTTCTCAAGAATTACGGGCTACTCTAGCGATGAATTGATAGGGCATCTGCCAAGCGAATTATTCCGTATTCCTCATTTCTATTTTAAGACTTTCAAAGAACAAACTGGTGGCGGGCCTGTTTTAACTGAGCCAATTCAGGTTCCTCACTACAAAAAGAACGGAGATCTTTATTGGATTCTGGTTGAATCAACACCTGTTTACGACGAGAAAGGTGAGATCACAGAAATCATTGAAATTTGTACAGAAATCACGGATCAGAAAAGAGCCGAAATGGCTCTTGTGGAAAGTGAATCTAACTTTCGACAGATGTCGGAGACAATAGAAGATGTTTTCTTCCTTTACAGTGTTCTGAACAAACAATACGAATATGTAAGTCCAAATTCAATTGACATGTTGGGCGTAGATCCTGAATTTTTCTACTCAGGAAGAGCTTATTTGAACAAATTCGTCTTGGCGGAAGATAGACACATTATTCGTCGTGGACGATTGGATATAATGAGTGGGAATTCATATGACGTCGAGTACAGAGTGAATGTAAATGATGAGATTCGATGGTTGCGCGAGCGAGCTTTCCCTGTTACAAGTGAGGATGGAGATATCATAAAAGGATCTGGGGTAGTTTCTGATATCACCAAATCAAAACGTGATCAAGAGCTTTTGGATGAACAAAATAGAGATATTGCAGAGAGTATCACATATGCTAAACATATCCAAAACTCAACTCTACAAGATGAGGAGGACATAAACCGAATCTTCAAAGAAGCTTTTCTGTTCTTTCTTCCAAAAGGGGAGTTAAGTGGAGATTTTTACATTGCGGATCATGTCAATACGAATAGTGGGAAGAAATATCCTCTTTTTATTGTGGCTGACTGCACTGGTCATGGTGTTCCAGGAGCGATTTTGAGTATTTTGTGTATCAGTTTGGTACGTCAAACTTTAAGTAATAGAAATATTAATTCTCCCTCTGAAGCCTTGGATTTTGTTCGAGAACAATTGGCGAAGATATTTCAATCGGGAGATTCTCGTAAGATTAAGGATGGGATGGATGTTGGCTTTGGAGTAATCGATGAGGCTAACAGACAAATCCGTTACTCTGGTGCAAAAATGACGGCGTTCATTCTTCGTGACAGCAAATGGATCGAAATCAAAGGGTCAAAACAGCATGTAGGATACACTGAGAAGCCTTTACCTTTCAAAGATGTTACTTTCGATTATCAATCTGGAGACCAGTTGTACATGTTTACGGATGGATTTGTTGATCAGTTTGGAGGCGAGAACAATAAGAAATACATGAAGCGCAGGTTGATGTCGTATGTTGCTTCAATTGCTGATCAACCAATGGAAAAACAGCGCGAATTGATTGAAAAGGAATTCCATGATTGGAAGGGACAGGAAGAACAGACTGATGATATTTGTTGTTTCGGACTGAAATTGGACTAATTCTTAAACTCCAGTAAGAGTTCATACGCCAACTGAATCTGAATAAAGCGCTCCTCGGCAATTTTTTGTTGACTTTCACTTTCACCCGCAAATCTGTCTGGGTGATGTACTTTAGCTAATCCACGGTATGCCTTTTTGATTTCATCAATCGATGCAATAGCCGAAATACCTAATACTTTTGCTGCTTTTTCTCTCTTATATTGACTTCGCGATTTACTCGGAGCTCGTCGCTGTTTTTGCTGATTATTGAATGCATCTTCAAATCGAGTATACATAGCCATGATACTGTCAAAATCTTTTCGAGTAATATCTAATTCGTCCGCTAACTGCAAAAGGTAGCGCTTCTCTCTAGGGTTGATGCTTCCGTCAACAGCGCTTAGTCCTGCGAGAAAGTACAAAAGTTGTGATCGCTGAGAGGTGGAGCGCAGGTTCGTTTTAAGCCAAGGAGTGATCGCTTTCAGTTCAACAGGATTATGGAATGCTCCATTGAGAGAAGTGGATAAGTCCTTTGCATATGAATTCTCGAAATGCTGTTCAAAATAACGATGAAGATATCCCAATTTTCCTTTTAGATCAGATGTGTCTTGACGCAACATTAGTGCTCCAAGGCGGATATATGCCTGAAGTAGCGCATCTTCAGAGTAAGCTTGATTGTTCGAAAATACTCCAGATGTCCACTTCTTTTGTGATTTTTTGTAGGTGATATTGTAGTAAATAATAACACCAAAAACGAGGGAGGCGATAAACAAGAATGTAGGGAATCCAGTTGAAGACATAAGGTCTCCAATACCTCTGCCGTCTTTATCTTTTCCTAAAAAAATGAATAGTAAAGGAGAGAAAACTAATATCAGTATTACAGTGTAAACCCCATTGGATTCCGAATCTTTCGGCTTTGACATCTTTCTACTTCAAAATTAGTTCATCCACAAACAGCCACGTATCATTTCCATTTCCCAAATGCCATTCTGGGCACTTACCAATGTTTTTGACCGTAATTCGGATTTTAGTGTACTTAGCAGGAGATCCTGGTGAAACGGAATAAATCTCTTTGTGAGGAGTCATGTCCTCTGCTACTTCTTCTTTAATCTTAGTGGTTCCAACTTCCGTAAATGTAATTCCATCTGTAGAAGCCTCAAATACGATTTCCTTGGGAAGGAAGATCCACGATTTCATATCAGAAAGACAACCGATTCCTATTTCAGAAAGTGATCGACCTCCGGCAAATTCAACTTCAACAACAATGTCTTGCGCCCAGTAACCTTGCCAATCTCCAGTTCTGAATTCATTTCCTCCAGAAATTCCATCGATAAGTGCCAATTCTCCGCCTCCAGCATATTGATTTGCATACTCAGAGAAGAGTTGAAGCGATATTGTTTTGTCACGTTTCACGAAATCGTTGCGCGTATTGGTACTGAAATAACCGTCTTTCCACGTTCTTGCTTGAACGTTTGTATTCTCCGAAATTGTGAATGGTCCATTGTATTCTTGCGAGTGCATGCCTGGAATTGATCCATCGAGTGTGTAGTAAATTACGTATTCATCAGAATTAACCACGTTAAGCGAGATCTCCATTGTCTCATCGAAAACGCGTGATTCTTGCTCTATAAATGGAAGAGGGATGAACATTTCTGGAGTTTCGGAAAGAGTTGGAGCATGAGCGAATGAACTGCGGTTAAGTGCAGGTTTGTCAGCCATCTTAATGATCAATTTTCCTCCATTCAGAATGTCTTCATGAGAAATGAAGTGTTGGTCCAATACTTTCCCGTTCAGCTTAATGCTTTGAACGTACTTGTTTTCCTCTGAGTTGTTGTGAACGCGAATTTCGAAAACTTTACCATTCTCCAATTTGATGATCGCTTTGTCCATGATAGGACGTCCAATTTCATAGTATGGATTTCCAGGAGCAATTTGATAAATTCCCATCGAACTCAAAACATACCAAGACGACATCTGCCCACAGTCCTCGTTTCCAGACAAACCATCTGGTTTCGTAGAGTACATTTCTTTCAAAATCCGATCTATGTACTCCTGCGTTTTGTGTGGGGAGTTCGTGTAGTTGTACAGGTACGCCATGTGGTGAGAAGGCTCATTTCCGTGAGCGTACTGTCCAATCAATCCAGTGATGTCCACTTGATGACGACCCGATAAATTCGATTCCGTTGTGAACAAGCGATCCAACCAAACTTCCAAGGAATCTTTTCCTCCCAATAGATCGGTAAGAACACCAACCGCATGAGGAGCGTACAGTGAATATTGCCAACTATTTGCTTCCGTATAATTGAAGTTTACTTCAGCAGGGTCAAATGGACTGAACCACTGACCACTTCTTCGTGCTCGCATGAATTTCGTCTGAGGATCGAAGGTATTGATGAAATTCATACTTCGCTTCTCGTATTTCTTGATTAAGGCATTGTCCGAACTCTTGCTACTTTTCGCAAATTGTGCAATACAAAAATCGTTGTACGAGTATTCGAGGCTTTTAGAGACTGATTCAGGTTCATCCGCAATATCGATGTAGCCTCTACGTCCAAAGCTTTCCTTTCCAAATTCATCAAAATTCGAGGTAGCAACCATCATTTGAAGGAACTTAGAAGCGTCAATTTTCTGACCCGAAGTTCGTCCCAATCCTTTGATATAAGCATCTGCAATAACTGAAACACTGTGGTAACCGATCATACATTCCGTCTCATTTGCTGCCAATTCCCATACGGGCAAATCTCCACCTTGATCAAACTGTCGCTCAAAAGTATTGAGGAAGTCCATCGTGCGATCTTGCTGTATTATGGTGTATAAAGGATGTGTTGCTCTATACGTATCCCACAACGAGAATACTGTATAGTTTTTGCCATCGTTTTCTTTGAGTTGATGAATTGCATTGTCTCGACCGCGATATCTTCCGTCTATATCACTAAATAAATTAGGAGCGATAAATGAATGATACATAGCCGTATAGAACGTTGTCATAACTTCTTTGCTAGGAGAAGTGAACTCGATGCGGCTTAGTTCTTTTTCCCATTTCTGGTTGACTTCGGTTCGCAAACGATTAAAATCCCAATGTGGAATCTCTTTCTCTATGTTCTGTCTTGCGCCAATTTGGTCTACGGCCGACATTCCAACTTTCACTGTTATAGTCGATACTCCATTTGGGAAGATCAGAAGAAGTTTATTCTTTCCTTTTCGTTGAAGTCTCCGAACTTTCTGAAAGGGAACGCTTGTTTCTAAATGGAAATAGAAGTGTTGCTCATTTGCCCAAGCTTGGGAGGTTCTAAATCCTTGAACTGTAGTCTTGTTGATTATTTCGAAGTCGCTTTCTAAAACTTTGTCACGGTGGTCTAAATCGATTAAGATAAATCGTTTTCCATCAGGATCATTGAATGTATACTCGTGCAATCCACTTCGATCGCTAACCGTTAAGCGTACGTCTATGTCCTCATCCAATAATTTTACATCGTAATACCCTGGAGTGGCTGTTTCTTGATCATGAGAAAATCTTGAACCATATCCTTTTTCAAATGAATATCCTGGTTCAATTTTCGGACTCCCTGATTGTGGAACGATGAGTAAATCACAGTAATCAGGAACACCAGTTCCACTCAGGTGTGTATGACTGAACCCGTAGATGATGGAGTCAGAATAATGATATCCCGAACATCCATCCCAGCCTTCGTAACGCGTGTCAGGACTTAATTGCATCATCCCAAAAGGAGCCGTTGCACCAGGGTAAGTGTGCCCGTGTCCACCAGTTCCGACAAAAGGGTTTACGTAATGCGTTCTGGACACTGTTGCGCGTTTGGCATCTCTGGTAATGTATTTTTTTCTTTGATCTTGCGAACGTCTTAATTCGTCTATCTGTCCAAATGCAGCGAATACTGTAAGACATGTAAGAAGGGAAAATAGTTTAATCATGCTTTTGTGTTTGTTCTACGCTTAGCCCAAAAGGATTACAAATAAACCTTCGTTTAATGCGTTACTACTCAAAATTTATTCCAATTCAAAGGTGCGAAATCTTGAGGATATTACCGCTATTTGATAAACACAATCATCAAATCCATTTTATCTAGTTCATGGGAATGCACCGAATTTCTTATCGGTGGGATCACTAGAGATTTCAGTAAGCCGTTGGCTATTAGAAGCGTTTCTCACCTGTTCAATTTTCGAACAAAAAGACCTGGGGAAGCAAAGTGTGCTTTTAAGTCAAGAAGTGATGGTGTAAAATTTCCTTGAGTGGGAGTTTAGGCAAACTTCTTTCGTTCGTTCCAAACGAGGGAGGCTGCACCTAATACAGCAGCATTGAGGTCATGTAAGGAGGAAACACGTACCTCCACCTTATTTTGGTAGATGTTTAACATGTGATCTTCCATGTGATTTTTAACCGCTGTGGAGAATTTTTCGCCACTTTGGGCAATTCCTCCAAACAAAATATACGCTTGCGGACTAGAAAAGCAAGTGAAATTTGCAAGTGCCTTACCCAATACTTTAGCCGTGTAATCAATTATTTCTTGAGCGAATAGATCACCTTCATCAGCGTATTTGAACACATCCCGTGCAGTAACACTTGTGAGGTTAATTAGTTTGGAGTTTGACTTGTTCGGAGTATCAAGCTCTGAAATAGATCGAACGACACCTGTAGCGGATGCGTATGTTTCTAAACAACCATTTCTCCCGCAACCGCATGATCTTCCGCCTGGAACAACTTGGATGTGACCATATTCTCCTGCAAAACCGTCGTGCCCGTAAACCAAGTTTCCATCTATAATGATTCCGCTTCCTAGGCCTGTTCCTAATGTGATTGTCACAAAATGTGTCAGGTCACGTGCGTTTCCATAGACCATTTCGCCGATTGCAGCCGCATTTGCGTCATTTGTCAATAGAGTAGGTAGGTCGAAAACTTGCTCAAACATTTGAGCGATAGGCGTGGTCCCTTTCCAAGATAAATTCGGGGCTTGTTCTATATTTCCAGAGTAGTAGTTTGCATTGGGTGCTCCAATTCCAATTCCAAGAATTGAGTGAATTGAACCTCTTTCGTTAAGGTCTGAGTAAAT
>CAJQOB010000224.1 GCA_905479845.1 uncultured Flavobacteriales bacterium | reverse complement strand
CTAATGCACGGTTCGTTCCTTTGATGTTTACTAAAGCCGCATCAGAAGGAGCGTTTGTTACCATGTTTCGCGTTCCTACCATTGAATCGTACTGTTCGTACACCCAACGCTTCGATGCGATGTTTGGATATTGAAGTAATTTGAAAGCTACATCTTTCAAGTCTTCCGGTTGACTGATTGAGTCAATATTAAATTTCTTGTATTCTTGATAGTATGCTGGTTCAGAATACTCACGTTGATAAACTGGTGCTCCACCGCCCAATACTAATGAGTCTGCAGGTACATCTCCAACTAATTCACCATCCATGAAGTAGCGAACTTGTGTTCCTTCAGTTACAACACCAATTTCCTCGGCGTGTAAATCCCATTTATCGAAGATATCTTTTACGATTTTTTCTTTTCCTTTTTGAACAACGATCAACATTCGCTCTTGCGATTCTGACAATAAAATCTCATAAGGCTGCATGTTTTCTTGACGCGTAGGAACTTTATCGAGGTGAATGTCCATTCCGACATTATCTCCTGCTGCACTCATCTCACATGACGAACATGTGATCCCTGCTGCTCCCATATCTTGCATTCCAACGATTGCATCCGTATGTGAAAGTTCCATTGTAGCTTCAAGCAATAACTTCTCCATAAATGGGTCACCTACTTGAACAGATGGTAAATCGTCTGCAGATTCTTCTGTAATATCCTTTGAAGCGAATGCCGCTCCTGCAATTCCATCTTTTCCTGTTGACGAACCAACAATGAACACTGGGTTTCCAGGTCCAGCTGAAGTTGCTGAAATCACTTTTGTTGGGTCCATGATTCCTGCTGAAAAAGCGTTCACCAATGGGTTCGTATTGTATGAATCATCGAAGAAAACCTCTCCACCAACGATAGGAATACCGAAAGAGTTACCGTAGTCACCAATTCCTTTTACAACACCTTTAACCAACCATTTGGTACGGTCTTTTTCGATGTTACCAAAACGCAAAGAATTCAATTGTGCGATTGGTCGTGCTCCCATTGTAAAGATATCACGGTTAATTCCTCCAACTCCAGTTGCAGCACCTTGATATGGCTCCAATGCACTTGGGTGGTTATGTGATTCTATTTTGAATACACATCCTAGACCTTCACCAATATCAACCAAACCAGCGTTCTCTTCACCTGCTTTAACCAACATGTGAGGACCATCTTTTGGCAATTGTTTCAACCAGTGGATTGAATTTTTATATGAACAGTGCTCAGACCACATCACCGAATAAACGGCTGTTTCTGTGAAATTAGGAGTTCTTCCCAAAATCTCTTTGATCATTTCGAACTCATCGGCTCTTAACCCTAGTTCTACTGCTTGCTCTACTGTTGCTGCTTGCGTCATTGTACTTTCCATAGATCGTTTATGAACTGCAAATTTAAGCATAAAAAAACTGTCCTTCGACTAGAAAGAATGACTTTATTCACCAGTTTTTAACAACCTGAGTTTGACTCTAAAATCTTATCAGAAATATTGTAAGAAAATGGATTTAGTAAGATTTCTTCAGAATACAGCCAAAGCGAAACGCAATGAGAAGAGAGCACTCAAAAGGGTTAGCTGATAACTATTCACTTGAGATATGACATTTTAGTCATTTAATTTCGTCGAAATATCTCGATATTCCTTCTTCATTAAACTCAAAACTGCCTATATCCAAGCGATCTGAGTGCGTTTTAGAACCAAACTCAGGTTGACAACGTAGGATTTAAACTTCAATTAGTTATTTTGAACCAATATTTTTTTGACAAGAATTCCGGATTCAGTGGTGATTACAAGCAGATAAATTGCACTATCACCAGAAAGATCAACATTAAGGTTTTCGAATCCCTTTGGATTTATGACTTTCACTAACTCACCGGTGATTTTTCTGATCTCCACGGATTTAATTTCTAAAGAAGACTCGATTGAAACAATACCGTTGGAAGGATTCGGGTAAACAGAAACAGAAGATTCTAAATCCAAGTCATCCACAGATAAAGGATTACCATTGACATTAAAGCATCCAGAAGTATCAGCACAGTTTCCTTTTGTTGAAATAACTGCATAGAAATCATTGACACCTGTGTAATTAGGATCTTCAGTTGGAGGATCGAATGTCACACTTGTTGCACCAGGCACTGGCGTTCCATCCACACAATAAATCCATTGAAATTCGTCGGCATTGATCGTTGAAACTAAACCTAACTGACCAACAAGTACGGAACTTTGATCACCCCACCATCTGTAAATATCCACAATTGACGTAAGCCAATTCGAGCTAGTTCCTATAAGGGCAAACCCTGTAAGCGACCCATCATTTCCAGCACTCGTTTCATCATGTAATTCATCGATACCAGGATTCGAACCTTCCCCAATCCCTTGATCGAAACTATAGTATGTTGCTAAGTCGGGTTCAGTCCCATCCTTTTTATCATTCATTTCGAAACTTACCTCGCACTCTGATTTCGCTGTGCTCCAAATAGCCAATTCATCAACATTTCCGCTAAAAACTTGCGAGCCATCTGTTTTTGCTCCAATGGTCATTTTTCCGTCCGTTGCAGTAGAAGAAGCAAATAACCCCGAGGCATATGCCGTTTCGTTACCATTCACGAAGATCTTTGTCTCTTGCTTTGTAGAATTCCAAGTTACTGCGATATGAACCAATTCTAATGAATTTACCACGCTCGAAGATTGTACACTTTGATTCAGCCCATTTTGGCTTAAGTAAAAGACCACTTCCCCTGATGAATTTATACTAATTGAAGCAAAATTATCGGCGTCAGATTGAGCGAAAAACAAACGTTGAAAAGTTCCAAATGTTGGTGTTGCCCACACTTCAACAGTGAAATTGTTAGCTGGTATTGAATCGAATATTGTCGGAAGTGGGCAATCGACGTAATCATCAACTCCATCGAAATGAAGTTCATTACCTGGAGTTTGAGCGTTCAACTGAGCAATTCCAATAATTAGTGCGATTTGAGCGAGTAGTATTTTTTTCATGGTTGACATTTCTCCAAAATACTTCTCTGAAACCACTATTCAAACACCTAATTGACGTGGTTTTAAAGTAAGTAAACAGGTCTAAACTCATAATAAGACAGAAGATTTCTTGCAGAACTTCATCGTGCGCTAGGATTTTTTATCTTTATCAGACCAAACAATTCACTAAACTATGAACGAATCACAAGCAGGAACTTCCCAAGGACAGTCAAAAGAACCAATTTCACAAAATGTAAGTCAACTCTCTCAAGTCTGGAGCACAGCATTTTTATCATGGGCGGAGAAAAACCCCACTCAGTATAAGAATTGGTACAAAGAATATATTGGAACAAACAGAGACATTCCTATTTGGGATTCTCCCTCTGACTGGATAGACGATTCGAATATTGTGCAGGGAAATCGTCTTGACAAAATACTCCACGAAACAAAGACTGTACGGATTGGTTTTGTTGCGAACACACATAACAACAATGATCACAAACCGTACGGATGGTACATAGATCCGCAAACAGAAGAAATTGATGGAATTGAATATCATATTGGAAATGCTGTAGTTGACGAAATTGCAAAATATTATGATGTTGAATTAGTTGCGGAATGGATCAATCTAACCGCTACAAATTTAGACGGAACAGCCAATGACAATGGTCGTATGGCCGATTTATTAGCCACGGATTTAAACTTAGACGTAGATAATATTGATGTTGCCATGAGTGGAATTATTGACAAGCAAATTAGTTCTGGACCTGTCACACTTGCCTATCCGTCACTCATGTTCTACACAGGCGTCCTTTATACAGGAGCCGAATATGATGGAAAGGATCTAACAAAGGAATTTCAAGAATTGCAGTATGATAGCGAATTTGAAGAAAAGAA
>CAJQOB010000223.1 GCA_905479845.1 uncultured Flavobacteriales bacterium | reverse complement strand
CATTTTTTCATCAAAAAAAAGTCGCTTTCCTTGGAAGCGACTTTTTTTTGATGAAAAAATGTCTATTTCACGTATATTACATTATAATTGGTTGTCTTTTATTGATGAATTATGGGAATGATATTAAGTTTAATTAGAGTGAGTAGCGAAGAGCTTAATAGCTTTCTTGAGAACTCTAATTTATTGGAGGAGAAGTTTTATGCCGAAGAGAGTATTGATGCTGATTGGAATGTTGATCTTGGTAAAGATTGGGATGGCGTTCAATACCTATTATCAGGGAAAGGTAGTTTTCATTTGAAGGAGCCGCTGAATCCAATCGATAAATCAATGTTCACGTTCAAATTAATTGATCCTGAGCAGGATTTGGGATATGGTCCAGCACAGTATTTGACCTCTGCAGAAGTGAAAGAAACGAGCGTAGCATTAAATTCCGTTACTCACAATGACTTCTCCAATAGATTTAATGCTGATGAGATGGATCGACAGAGTGTTTACCCAGGTGGTTGGACTCACATGGATGCAAAAGAATATTTACTGAATTCCCTGAATAAACTAATAAAGTTCTATTCTGAAGCTGCAGAAAACAATGAAGCAGTGATAACCATAATGAACTAGTCTTCTTTAATTAAGAAGTGGGAGTTACACGGTATTCAGTTTGCAATAGTTTTGAACCTCTCTGATTATCTTACCACGACCTTAATCGCTTCTCCACCAGTGCCCAAAAAGTACATCCCAGCATCAAATTGACTCGCGTCAAAAGAGAAAATATTCTGACCATTCAATTCACCTTCGAGTACAACTTGTCCCATCATATTCGTTAACTGAAGTTTCGAAGTGATGTCTTTAGTGAAGGAAACAGTCGTTTTTCCTGAAGTCGGATTTGGATATACTTGAACATCCACAAAAACTCCCTCCTCTATTTCTAATAGAGTTGTGTTCTCAGCATTGAATGAAGGGAAAAGCATATTGAAGTTTCCTGTTCCATTCGGATATCTTCCCCAAGTCGTGTAGTCTTGCTGAAGTGGGAAGGTTACTTGATCTGTTAAGAATCCAAAATTGTCAGTCAAGAAAACACTTTCCCCGAGCTGATCCAAGGCGAAGTTTGCATGAAGTCCAACTTGAACAGTGTCCATATCAGCCCATATAATAAGGTACTCACCAGGTCCAATTGTAGTGTCAGGAAACGCCCATTTATCCAAGATGCTGTATTCATCAGATAAATGATATCCATCCAGAGAAATTGCATCCGTCGAATTATTGTACAACTCAATCCAGTCGTCGAATTCAAAGTTTTGATCCAGACCGTTATTGATATTGATTGCGTCGATTTCGTTGATCACCACTCCTTTTTCAGGGGATAGGCTATAGAATTCGTATTGAGCTCTAACAGGAGAAAATTTTGCGGCATCAGCATTCAAGGCGCAGATATAGTATTCCATATCAGAAGAACCAATTGAAACCGTTGTTCCGTACACGCCGTCACCAGCAGCACCATCGTTACTCATTCCATTATCGAACATTTCTACCTTCGTAAATACATCAAAATGATTGCTTCGATATCCCAAAAACACTGATTGCGCATTGCTTACTTCCGCCGTAAAGTCAACATTCGAAAATGCAGGTGGAGTATTTGAACTCGTCGAAATGTTGGAGATTGTTGGTTGTGCTGCCTGAAATTCAGGAAGAGCAGCAATGTGCAAGTTCCTTGTGTGCATCAGGTTTTCAATTCCAGGTCTGAAGTTGAACCATGTTCCAACATCATTGTAAAGATTATCTGAAAACTCAGCGTACGAGTAGTCATTGTATGGTTCATTTTGCATATCCGCGTCAATCAAATTGCTCATTGTTAGTCCTCGCTGTAGGTAATCACCATTGGAGATGTTCTCTGTCATGATCGTCTTAAAATGGGCCGTATACATTTTTTTGTACTTGGGAATACTCAGTAGTTGTGCAATGAGCGGGCGAATGTTAAAATCTGATTCGTGAAGGTATGGGTCCTGCGTTTGCATTGCGCCTAAACTTAACGGAAGAAAGTTGGTTCCATTAAAGACCAAGCCTCCAAAGGACATGTTTACATCCCAAATTACAATGCTCCATCGATCATTGTCCATTTTATAGAGGTAGTAATTGTGCTGAAATGCTGTATACCCATCGTTGTGAACAAGGGCACTACTTAATGCTAAAAACCAAAGTGCTCTATCAACGTCCAAATATTGTTCAATGTTAGAAATGTTATTGCTCAAATTATAGCAAAGCGTTTGAAGATCTTCTGTTCCGTAACTTGATTTCATAAAGTACAAGGAATCATAATCTGTCGTGTCTGCGTAATACGCCAAGTTTGAATTGCTCCCACCGAGATTGAAAGATACAGGGTCACACTTGAAAAATGGGTTGTTACTTGAGCCATAATAGGTGTCTAAGAATTCATTGTCTACAGACTCGGTATTTGTATAAACACCACGATAATCACCGTTTATGAATAGTTTCACAAAGCTTGCATGCGGCCCATCCATGTATTTATTCGCAATTTCATAGGTCAGCGTTTCACGAATCATGCTTGGGTCTGTATACTGATTTGCAAGTTTTAGCTTGTTCTTTCCCATATACTTCTGTCCTGCAACTACCCAGTTAAGGTCAATATTGAATGGGTTTTTGTTGCTCGATGTGTCCATGGAGCTATTTCCCTTGTATCTGACACCGCAACTGTCGAATTGAACTCCGTCGATGGTAACATCAGCAAGAATTCGTTCGGATCCACTTCCCGTTCCAACACCGAGTTCAGCCAAGGAGTCTAAGATATGGTCCCAATCACTTTCGTAAAACTCAATTTCGATGGTGCGGATGGTATCAATGTCGAAGAGATTTTGGGTGCGGCCTAGATTACTGAAAAGGAATAAAAATGACAACCCAACGATTGCGCGTAAATGGGTAGTAGGAATCATGTCGATAGTTTCTGGTTCCTAAAGATACATCTTTATTGGATAGTCGTGAAAGCTGATATCAGTAGGGAATAATAGAGCACAAAAAAAGGTCACCGTTAAGATGACCTTGAAATAATAAAATTGCGTTAGCTTACTCAGCTAAATCCACTTGCTCAGCAGTCGGCGCATTACCGTATGCATCGCAGTGTCCTCCTTTGGATGATCCACATGCAGCAAAAACTACTGTCAGCATCAATCCCATTAGTGTCAAGGCCAAAAGTCTTTTCATGGTGTCTGATTTAAATAATTAAAGGTTCTAATTTGTTGTTGTTGTCTAACAATATAACGACAAAAGTACGATAAATTATATGTTTAGTAAAAAAATGTTATCCACAAACCTGTCTGAACAGTCTGAAATAAAGTGCAATTCATCGAAAATATTGTACTTTTCCCATCGTTAACTCAACAGATGCGCAGGTATTATTTATTCTTCGTTTTAATGTTATCCTTTACGACTTACTCGCAAAAAGCGTTCCAATTGACTTTTGCGAATGAAAATCATCGTGCCTTTGTGAAGAACCCAACTACGGGTTTCAAGGATAGTGTCTCACTTGTAGAGTATGTTCGTGATCTTCAGTCGTCTGCTATCAATAAAGGGTATTTACTTGCATCAATTGATGGTCTCTCTTTTTCGAATAAAATTGCCTCGCTTGACTTTTATCTCGGGGAGAAATTTGAAGATGCGAATGTCACAATGGCTCAAGAGGAAATGGATTTTGTTCGTAAGCATTCCAGTTTGAACGAGCGATTTATCTCGCAATTGGCCTTTACACCAAAAGTATTATCTGCAGCGCTGAAATCTATTCAAAAAACTTATTTGGAAAATGGTTACCCCTTCGTCCGACTTCAATTTGAAAATGTTGTCATTAAAGGAGTGAAAATGTCGGCGGACCTAAGTGTGGATCGTGGAAAGCTGTATGTGTGGGAAGAGATTCATGTGAAGGGAGATTCGACTATAGCGGAGAATTACATTTCTAGTCTTCTTGGAATCAAAGTAGGAGATGTGTATGATGAGAGTTTGCTTAAAAAGGTCAAGGGGCGCGTGAAGCAGGTTGCTTTCATGAAGGAGATCAAGCCTCACGAAATATTGTTTACTAAAACAGGGGCAGAGTTGTTCGTTTACCTCAAAAGCAATCCGGTGAGCTCGGTGAATGGGGTAGTGGGACTGCAACCCAATCCTGTTACGCAGCGTGTCTCATTTACAGGTGAGCTAAATTTGAAGTTATTGAATGTCTTAAAACGTGGAGAGTTAGTTGATGTGCGCTGGCAAAGTATTCGGGATCAAACGCAATCATTAAAGGCTCGATTGAATTATCCTTTCTTGTTTAAAACTTCCTTCGGACTGGATGGTGATTTTGACCTATACAAGCGGGATACGTCATTTATTGAGTTGAGAACAACGGCTGGAGTGCAGTATTTTATGTCACATGGAAGTTACATCAAGGCATTTTATCAGAACATTCAATCGAACGTGCTTTCAGGAGGAACTAACAATCCAACTTTTGCGAATTTAGGAACGACTTCATCCAATAATTATGGTCTGGCTTATGCACGACAATCGTTGGATTATTTGCCAAACCCCTCCAATGGGCATCAGTTTCAAGTAACAGCAAGTGCAGGAACGCGATCATTTCAGTTAAATGATACGTCAGAAGTTGTGAGTTCGCTCATTTTGAAGGGTGAAATTGACGCTGAAGTATTTATCCCATTAGCGAAACGTCATGTTCTGAGAGTTGCAAATCACACCGAGTTCTATAACACAGAAGAGATTTTTCAGAACGAATTGTATCGATTCGGTGGTTTGACATCTCAACGAGGGTTCAATGAGGATGAATTGGTGGCTTCAACACTTACCACCTCTACGTTGGAATATCGTTTTCTACTTGATCAGAATTCACACGTTTTCGCCTTTTACGATCAAACGTGGTATGAAAACAACTCCACTAACTACACAAATGATCAACCATTTGGCTTCGGTGTCGGTTTTTCTTTCAGTACTAATCTAGGAGTGTTTTCGATCTCCTATGCACTCGGGAAACAGTTGAACAACCCAGTTCTTTTAAGCAATAGCAAGGTCCATTTTGGTTATATTGCTTACTTTTAATTCATGGAATATTTATTGTTGATTTTGGGAATCGTTATTGGCGGTTTGATCGGTTTTATTATCGCTCAGCGAATGGGGGCTCAAAAGAGTTCAGCGATTTCATCTGAACTGGAATCCTTAAAAGTTGAGAATGGGACTTTGTCGAGTTCAAATCAGTATGGTGAAGAGGAAAATGCCAGTTTAAAGGAGCAGATGAATACAATGAAAGGCCAACATTCCATTGAGTTGTCTGAGCTACGTGCGTCGAATCAGGCGGAAATGACAAAGGCAATCGAGTACAAAAGCAAATTCGAAGCGCTTGAGGAAAAACTGAAGGATCAGAAGGAAGAATTGAACGGACTGCAAGAGAAATTTACCAAAGAATTCGAGCTGGTAGCGAACAAAATTCTAGAAGAGAAAACGACAAAATTTACGGATAAGAACAAAGAGAATATTGATGCTATTCTGAACCCTTTGAAAGAAAAGATTTCGGAATTTCAGAAGAAAGTAGAGGATAGTGATGAGAAAAGCATTGCGCGTACTGCGGAACTGGGAAAGCATCTTGTTATGTTGCGA
>CAJQOB010000222.1 GCA_905479845.1 uncultured Flavobacteriales bacterium | reverse complement strand
CCAAAACCTATTATTTTGGAGAGTATGTTCTATGTTATCCCATTCTGTTGATATTTCCAGTTGTTTTAACCTGAGTTTATCACTATTTGTCTTATCAAAATTGGAACTGTTCAAGAATAAGGCTTTAATTAACTCACTATTCGTTAATGGTATCTTACCGATATTTATTCTTGTGAATATTGAAATTGGGTTTTCCTCTTTTGATTCATACCAAATGATTTTTGAGTGAAATTTGAATTTTGAACTAAATTCAGATTTATCAAAATTAACCGTTTGACTCTCGAACCAATTAGCAATTGTTTGATAAGCAACACTGATGTGATAAAAGTCTACGTTACTTTCATCTATAGTTTCCTCATTTAAGCTGTCTAAAAAGGTGGAGGTGTTTAAGCGAGTTTGGTAATCTAGAGAAAATAGTTTGTCTTGACGTTTTTTTACATAATCCTGATTCAAGTAGTATAGAATTAAATAAATGGTAGTTAAGCGCTGTTGTCCATCAATTACTTCGAATTTGGATTCGTCATTATTGAAGGTTTTTACAACAATTGGTTGAAGACAATACCAAGTTTTAGCATCTGAATTATCAATTTGTCTCGGTTTGAAATCATTGATATCATTCAAAATGTCATTAACTTCTTTTGAAGTCCATTTGTAACCTCTTTGGTATGAGGGTATATAAAAAGAGTATTGGTTTAATTCACTTATTGTTTTTAATTCTAAAATATTTTCCATTCTCCTTTAATTCTTAAAAGTTATTACCCACAACGGTTCGGCGCTAGGCGTTTGTGCCGACTCTCGAATATAACCTTTTTCGGCATAACGCTTAGGGCATGTTATGTACTTCCTTAAACAGCGCATCCCTCTCAGGTTTCTCGAAACCAATATTGATTCCTTTTGTAAACATTTGTTTATAGATTTCCCTTTTCTTTTTATATCAACTAAGTGAAGCACTTGTTTTGAGTAGTTCGCGGAACAAAATATGTGCGAGGCGATATTTCCAGATACATGATGTTTTATACTAATGTCAATTCATTTGTTAATATCAATTTTTTGAGATTTTTATTCTAGGAGTAGAATTACGTACTTTTATATTTAAGAAGAGATGAAGATTTAAATGACAGAATTAGACATAATACTAGATGTGTACAGGGGATTAATCTCTAAGATTAAAACATCAGGTATTCCTGTGAAGTTGAGAGCCAAATCAGTGGTTGGAACTGTACAAGATGACCCATTTGATGTTTGGATAGAAGGAGAAATTAAAAAAGCACTTCCAAAGACATTTGAAATTTTTCACTCAGGTTCATTAACAACGCCGGACCTTGTAATACGCAATAAAAAGTCGGGAGTGGTTGTTGGATTGGAAATTAAGAAACTAATTCAAAAGCCAAATGGGAGTGATTCCAGAGGCTTAACAATAGATTATAATAGTTCATTGCCTTGTGGATCAACCCTTATAAAGGTTGGAGAAGAAACTGTTGTTATCCCTTGCTATTATTTATTTGCGTTATTGGATAATTCGAGCAAAAATATTGTGACTCTAATATTATTAGATGGAGATTTCTTGAACTATGATTTTGACCTACATAAAGAAGCTAAGTATTCAAATTATACTGAATACAATCATGGGCCATATGCTGAAGGATCCATTCGTCACCGAAAGATGTACACTTATCCCAACCCATTAAACTCGAAAATCGAGGAGTTTCATTTGAGACAGATATTGATTGCAAAAAAAGCAGAGTTTGATAAGGTAAGCGATAGATCAAATATTACTGATCAAATAATCAGAGAGGACAAATTTGGTAATGCCTTTTACTATTATTTAAAAGACGATACCAATACTGAAAAAGTAGACTTGGCAAGTTTGAACACATTGAAAGATATTTTTGAAGCATGTAAAGCAAGAAAGCCAAAAGAGAGAACAGCGTCTATACCGAACATTCCACCAATTAAATAGCTAGGATATGTTGAAGTATCAAATAGAACATAATACAGATTATACTTTCCTAGGGTTATTTACTGGAGCTGGGGGGTTAGACTTAGGCTTTGAGCTTGAAGGGTTTCAGCATACTGAATCTAATGAGATACTTGATTATGCTGTAAATACATTAAGACATAATCGGCCGAGTTGGGATGTCGTTCATGGAGATGTTAGAGAATATACTCCCAAGTTTAAAAAAGGTTTAGACGTGTTGTTGGCAGGTTTTCCTTGCCAGGGATTTTCTCTTGGAGGTAATCGAGAGGAAGGAGATGAAAGAAATACACTTTATCGTGAAGTAATTCGAATAGCAGATTATATGCAACCTCGAGTAATCGTTATGGAAAATGTTCTTAATCTAAGGACAATGAAGCATCCAGAGACTGGAAAACCTTTTGCAAAGCAGATTTCAGAAGAGTTATCAGCTATAGGATATACAACGAGATTTGAGTTTTTTAGAGTTTCTGAGCACGGTGCACCACAAACAAGAAGGAGGTTTATCTTTATAGCCTATAAATCAGATAAATTGAATCACTTTCGCTTTCCAAGAAGTAGTAAGGATACTTCAATTAAAGACTTTCTATTTGAGTTAGGGCAAAACCTCAATGTGAAATTGCCAAATCATAACCCTGTTTGGGGATTCAATAGTCATGTTCATACAGAAACTGGTGCTCCTTTTGATGAAAAGGAGATTGCAATTCCTGTAAGGTTGAGTAGAACTGCTTCGGATGGTAACCCAATTAGAAGTTTTGATACTCCTTTTCCTGCTGTTGATACAGCTACTGTTTGGGGATGGGCAAGAGGAAATGTTACTGCGAAGAGAGTTGAAAAGAATCGTGAAGATTCAAAATTTGTAAGAAACCCTAATTCTAAGGCTAAGTTATGGAGAATTAGCGCAAGTCAAATTAGACCATTTACAGCTAGGGAGTATGCAAGACTGCAAACTTTCCCTGATGACTGGGAGTTTCTTGGGAAGAATAAAAGAGAACTACAACTTCAAGTTGAAAACGCTGTTCCAGTCATGTTTGCAAAAAAAATAGCAGAAAGGGTCAGAGAAGCACTCGAGGTATTGGATGGAAAAAAGAAAATAGAAATTGAAGAGGGTGAACAAATTCAAATGTTCTAAGATTTCATTTCAATAACTCATCAACACTCAAATCCAATCCTTTAGCGATCTTCATCAAAGTCAACAATCGAGGATTAGTCTTTCCATTCTCAATCATATACAATTGAGTTCGACCAATCTCACAATCAAAAGCAAATGACTTTTGATCAACGCCTTTGGCTTCTCTTAATTCCTTGATTTTAGAACCAAGTTTCTGAAAATATTTCGATTCTTCTGTGTTCACTATACCGAATATCCGCAAATAATATTTATCTTGTGTTCGGAATAACGAACACTTGGTTTAATAATTAAAAATCTTCATCATGTCAAACAAAGACTTAATCATCAACCTCATCCAGCAAGACTTAAAGCATTGTCAGTTAATCTTGGGTTTAGACGACCTCGGATTAGAAGCATCTGACAAACACAGCTTAGAAATGTTCGACATAATAGCCGACTTGATGCAAGTGCCCGAAGGGCACATTGAGTCAGATTGGGCGCGAGTTTATCTAGCTTATATGTCCGAAAGTAGGGAAGTGGAAATTGAACACATGACTACACCAATGCGACCATACGCCATTTCATGTTATGACGATTTATGTGAAGTTTTGAAGAACGCTAGTTGATCTTATCACAATCTGCGATGGAAAGGCAAGTGTATTGCAAACTGATGAAGGAATTTGCCAATACTGTTGCGTGCGAAGGATAAAAGAAAAGGGAAATCTATCCCCCAATAATTAAGATGCGCTGTTTATCCAGTTTGGGTGATACCTACTGTGGGCATCTCTCGGGTATGGCGCACCCAAACCTTCATTGTACATAACGGTCTGAATATGCGGAGTGCGGGATTTCAAAGCTCCATCCTATCAAACCGTGAAATAGTTTATTAAAAGTATTAAGTTTAAAATTTATCGCATCAACCCGCATTACGTATATTTTTTGTTGTGCAACGTTAATTTATCATCCATATCCATTTGCTAATAATATACATAGATCACTTTCAAATTTTATTGCTAATGCAAGATCTCTATCATTATTCTCAAAGTATCCTTGTTGAATATAATCAGTGTTGTAATAATCGTCCTCTTGATTCAAAAAGTCAGGTGTCAGTTTAAAGGCTTGCCAAGCTCCATTTTGATTTAGTGAATCAATAAACCCCTTCACAATTCTCTCAGCCGTTTTACAATCATATTGTTTACCTAAATGGCTTTTAGAGAAAAAATCTTTTTGTTCACCTATCAAGTCGATTAATAAGTCCTTAATCTGCTTATCAGTTAATGCATCAAATGAAATACTCTCCTTTCCATTCCATACATTTCCTGGTCTGGGTAGAAATGTAGGAGAATCAGCATTCTTTGGAAATATCATTTCTGAGTATCCGTTTAATCCTCTTTCTAAATCTTCCTTTACAAGTTCAAAATGGAAATTACCTGTTTTTAATTGAGCAATAATAAATCTCTCCAAATCGAATCCATCCGAAGCTATACCAAATGATAACCAATAAGAATTTGAATTTGCAGCAGTATCAATTGCTTCCAATAAAATATCAATCTCCGGTCGTCTCATACTTACTAATTAAAATCAGTTATAATAAATTGCACCTTCATAATCAAATTACTACCAAGTAATCACCAGCGCTGTAATGTTGCACAACGGTCCTGCGGTAGGAAAAGTGGCGCTTTCTCTCGAGTGTAATCGTGCGCCATTTTTTTTACCGCATGTTATAGCTATTTGTTTAGTTTAAATGTTTTCGCACAACCGATCATCATACCAAAATGATGCTCTGTTTTTTCGTTCTTATCGCATACCAGGCCAATGTTATAATACTGTGTGTCATTGATTGGAATAAATATGTCTATTTCTTCCTGAATTATTTTTCCATCATGCTCATAAGTTAATAGTGCAGTTTGGGCAACTTTATCTCCAATTTTCATATTTGATTTTTCAATCAATTTTACGTTGGAAGCTCGGGTTGTCATTTCCTTAATGAGTTTATCAAATTCGTTATCAATGTTTCCATAAATAACGTTCATTTTCATAATTCCCATCGCAACCAAAGTGGTATCCGAACTGCCAGTTTCCATAACGTATAGCACAGTGTCCGACACAATAGGGTCTTCATTTACATTCCAATCATGCGGTAGTAAAATAGAACATTCTCCATTGTTCGCAGTAAAATTCTTCCTTGCAATTTTTACTTGATAGGCTTCGTACTCAGCAAGACTTTTTTGCTTCTCACCGCATGCGATAAGAGCGAATAAAATTAATAGTATTCCGAGTGTTTTCTTCATTAGCTATAACGGTTCTCAAGTAGGCACAGGCGCCTAACAAATATAGCACTTTCGGCGCTTGTGTTTACTTGATGTTATACGCATATTATTTAAATAGCATGAACATGTCTCATTCTTCATTGCTATATTGATGCTTCCGTAAACGAACGTTTAAAATAATCCCTTTTTTCTTTTTTAGCGAAACACTTGTTTTGAGTAGTTCACGGAACAAAATATGTGTGAAGCGATATCAAAAAAATGTATCTTCTCACTTCTTTAATTAATTGATTATGATTGTTGTGTTCTTGAATTGCAATAATTAGATTTGATTGAAACATTGCTTTAAACCTTAATATTGAATAGATGAAATTTGATGAAGCTGATATTGAGAATGCTTATAGAAAACTCAAGTCGTATATATATTACGATAATACTGATATTCTTTTGAGGCGACAGTTGGTAGAATTCGAGACCAATACAACTAAGGGCTTCGATTCAATATTCGAGATTAATCCTGAACCTTATGAAAACGAGGTTGATTTTTTTAGTTTGGGAACTGCCGAAAGTGAGCCAGCTAAGATTGTGGAAAAGAAAATTTCTGAGATTACAAAAAACTTAAATTTATACCATAAATCACCTAAATTTTTTGAAACCCTTTTAGGAGCAGTTTCGGTTAATTTTTATCCAAAAAAGTATCAAGGAGGACAGACTTCATCAAACTTTGTTTCCAATAAAAGACTAAAACATCAGTACCCTTTAGAAAGGCTTACAGCGTTTATCAACGCTCCTATAGAATTACACATTTTATCCGTTCTATGGATTGAAAAACATGGTGTTAAACTAGATGCAAAATTAGATAATTGTTGTTTAGGCAATCGGCTATTATTAAATAAGGATAAGACTAAACTGGTCCAAGGGTCAGGGTTGTTTAAACCATACTTTAAACAATACCAAAAATGGAGAGATGATTCGGTAAGTGTCGCTCAAGAATTGCTGAAATCAGAGAAAGATGTCCTCTTTCTTAATCTTGACATTAAAGATTATTTTCATTCTGTTAGGATACCAAATGATAAATTATTTAAAGGACGAAAGAGGAAAGCAAAAATCTATCAAGCAGGGTATAACTTGGAGGAGATTATGCTCAAACTCCATTTGCGATATACATCACTGGTTTCAAGCGAGTTCTGTATTCCATATGATTTTAGTGAAGAATTGGAAACTGACATTTTTGATGATTTGAAAGAGTTTATACTACCTATTGGATTGTTGTCATCTTATGTTTTGGCTAATGATTATTTGGCAGAATTTGACAAAAGGATTCTTGAAAGGTATAAACCAGCATATTTTGGAAGATATGTAGATGACATGTTATTGGTAATTGCTGATCCGAATCCAGAAGTTAATAAGAATGAAACAAATAACGACTTCAAATTTTCATTTGATTCTTACGTAAAGAAACTTGGATTAAAAGAGGAACCGCATTATTCGGTTTCTTTCAGTGAAAAGTCCCTTAACAAGCTTGAAGAATATGTTTTAACAAATTTATGTCCATTGATTAATTTAGTGGATTCCCCATTCAATGAAAAATATGAGGAGCCAGAGGGTAGGGTGTTCAAACTAAACGGATACAAATCGTTGTTCTGTCAAAGTGAAAAGTCATTGTTGTATTATTTCGATTCAGAAGAATCAGATTTAGTTATTGATAAGTTAAAGAAGGAATTAGAATCTCGAACAAGTGAGTTTAGAGATTTACCCAATGATGATGAATCACTGGGGGATTTTGAAAATAGCGCTTATCACCTCCATTACACAGGGACAGAAGGTAAAATTCGAACATTAAAAGACTATAAGGAAAACAGATATGGATTAACCATTTATTTGTCAAATCAGATTTTCAGTGCATTAAGACATGAACGGAAGATTTCAGAAGACGAAAAGCAACAAATACTTAAGTTTTTTAAAGGAGAAAATTGTTTGAAGTTTTATCGATTATGGGAACGAGTTTTTACATTTTTTATAGTGAATGATCAGCCTCAGGCGTATGTGGATTTTTATTTGCACTGTGCAGATCAAATAGACAAAATAGGAGAAAAAGGAATATCATTTGTTCATGGAACTAAGGTTGATTACTCCAAGGTTCGTGAAACTTTGGTCAACTATTTAGATTGCGCTAATGAAATTGCAATTTCACTAAATCCAAATTTCACCTATAGTACAAAAGAAGTCGAAAGGAATTTCGAATTTAAAACGAACGAATTGACAGCTTCGTCATTTACCTTTTTCATAGGGGGAATTGAACCAACACGTCCCGATTCGTTTTGGTTGAAAAGGTTTCGAAAAACAAATATGATTCGCCATCAATATGTCGTGATTCCTATGATGAGCTATACCACAAAATCAAGAGAATGGTCAACTAACTTAGTATCAAATAATTTAGACCTTGACTCTTTTATATTGGATGATGATTTAGTTAAAAACTCCCCAAGACCATTGAAGTTTTGGGAGTGTTGTGTTTCCACTACTCTTCAAAAAGTATCGGAATTCAAAAGGAATACTTCAGTGATAGAGGATGATCGCTTATTGACAAACATTCTTGGACCATACGTTCATAGTGATGAAACAGGAGAGGTACAAACGGACGAAATATATTTGGATCTTGCCTATGAATTGTATTTAAAAGGCAACAGTAATCACCTCCCTGATTATATTCTGTCTGATGAGAGCCATAGAGATAACTTTTATCAATATTCGAATCGAAGAATTGGAGGAAACATCGTTGATGAATTTCATGTTAATTCAGCGAGTGATAGTAAATTGGAAAAACCAAGAATATCTTTTGCCAATACTGCTGTGGATGAGGATAATATTGTTTCCAGTTTGAGAGGTGAACCGAACGTATCCGCTTCCAGGTATCATAAAATGGCGACAATATTGAAGCAGGCTCGAAAAGAGAAATCTGAGATTATTTTGTTCCCTGAATGTTTTACACCAGTAAATTTACTTTCAAGTTTGATTAGATTTTCAGAGAAAAATGAGTCTCTACTAGTGACGGGATTGGAGCATATAACAAAGGATTCAACATCGTTTAATTTTGTCGTATCTGTATTACCTTTCACTGTAAATGGTATAAATGACGCCACAGTTCTGTTTAGACTCAAAAACCATTATTCGCATGGGGAAGAGCACTTGATCCGTGGCAACCACTTGAATGTACCAACTCCAGAAAAATATAAGTATGACCTAGTGAACTGGAGAAATGTTTATTTTTCAACCTTTTATTGCTTTGAATTAGCTAACGTAGAGCATCGTAGCTTAATGAAAGGTAAAGTAGATTTACTTATTGGTGTAGAATGGAATAAAGACACCAATTATTTTTCGAATATTGTCGAATCAACTTCCAGAGATCTTCACTGTTATATTGCTCAAGTTAACACGAGTCAATATGGAGATACGAGACTGACACAACCTACTGACTCTGCAAGAAGAGATTTACTAAAATTAAAGGGAGGAATCAACGACGCTATTTTGGTGTCTCAAATAGACATTCCCAAGCTTAGGGAGTTCCAGAGGCAGAAATATACTCTTACTAAAGGTCGCAGTGAATTCAAGCCTTTGCCACCAGACTTTAAAGTTAAATTTGTTCTGAGACGAATAAGGAATGAGAATGTTTTGCCAAAGAGAAAAGACCCATTATCCTTCTAATTTTACATTCTTAAAAATCTCCTTAATCATCTCACAAGGATCAACGTCAAGAGCTAAGGCAATCAAATAAAGTTCTCTTGCTCTCAATTGCGTAGAAGCATTTAAAGTCAACTCACTCATTCGAGATTTACTAATTCCTGTCTTTTTCGAAATCTCAGCTTTACTTGCCGACTTCTTAGATAAATACTGTCCTAATTCAGTCATTAAATTTCAATTATCGTTACCCAAATTTAGGTTTCTAGTCTGATAGTTTAGAAAATCTGGACTACAACTTTGTTTTAATCCAGAAAGTAATTACTTTAGTTTCAAATAGCGTACCATGATTTAGAAAATCTAAACTTTAAAAATGATGACATATAAAGAATTAATCATAAAATTAATACAAGAGGACTTAAAACACTGCCAATTGGTTGTGGGATTAGACCAACTTGGCTTGGAAGCATCAAACAACCATTGCCTTGAATTATTGGACATTGTAGCCGACTTAATGCAAGTTCCCGCAGGGAACTTGGAATTTGATTGGGGTAGAGTGTACCTTACTTATATGTCGGAATGTACGGGTTTAGAAGTTGAATCCACATCTGAATCTCTTCGTCCTTTTGCAGAATGTTGTTACAGCGATTTATGCGAGATTTTAAGTTCAGCGAATGGGCGTTAATTTTACCACGATCTGTGTGGGAAAAATAAGTGCATTACAAACTGACCGAAGGGAATTTGTAAATGTTCTTATGTGTGTTGGCAAAAAAGAAAAAAGGGGATTATTTTACCATCAACCAATAAGAAATGTTCATGCTCTTTAACCTTGTTTGGGGGCTATCCACTTTGGGTATCTCTCGGACATGGTGCACCCAAACCTTCTATTGCGTATAACGGCTCGCAAATAGGCACAGCCACCTAACAAATATAGTGCATTTGGCGGTTGGGTTTATTTGCTGTTATAGCCATTTCAGTTTCGCACCGAATTTGTTCAGTGTGCTATTGAGGCTTTCATATTCGGGGATTGATTTGATCTTTTCCATTAAGTTCGATGAAAAGTTGCTTTTACCCACGAAGCATCCAGCAATTTGTCCAGCAATTGAACAGTTCGTGTCAGTGTCTCCACCTACTTCGATTAGCTCATTGAAAATTGTATCCAAATCGAGATTTCTAATCTGATTGGCTGCAGCAAGCGCGAGAGGAATGGAGTCAACGACGTATCCAGAGTTTCCGTATGAACCAATTTCAGTTAGGTCGGTCAAAGTTTCAAGTTGTTGGATACGGTCTTTAACTCTAGAGTCAGGAATTTGGGAGGAAATGATTGAAAGTAAATTAGTCGAACCATCCCACTGGTTGTTTAGAATTTCTTTCAACGCAATAACTACGCAGAGGGCACCGACATAAGCTTCATCATTTCTATGTGTAATGGAACTGATGTCTCTGATTTGTGTGCGATCAGTTTCTTCGAGGAAGGAGAGGGGAGCAATTCTCATAGCAGCACCATTGCCCGCGGCATATTCACCAATTCGACCAACTTGGCTCCAGTGACCTCCAGCTTCTAATTCCTGTAGGGCTTTGAGTGTACTAGCCCCCAAGCCCCGAATGTTTCGTTTTTCGTATAGTCTTTTGAAGTGATCGGCTAAAATTGCGGGTGTGAATTTGGCACTTTCAATAATTGCCTCGATAGTTGCAAAAGTTAATTGTGTATCGTCCGTTATTTGGAGTATTGACTTTGCTGGATTTTTTGTTGGAAATGGATCGTAAGTGTCAGAATCCTCACTTTCTTGGTTTTCATATGCACTTCCCATTGCGTCACCAATAGCACCTCCTAAAAAGCAACCTTCTAATTTGTCATATTTTGTTTTGGGTATCATTGGCTATAACGGTCTGCAAATAGGCACAGCCGCCTAACAAATATAGTGCATTTGGCGGTTGGGTTTATTTGTTGTTATATGCATTAATTTTTTTCTAGAGCTTCTTCATGGTAACGATCTTGCCAGTCCTTACCATTACGAATGTCCAATAGGCTTCTCATATATCTCTCAAATTTTAGCTCGAATTCGCTCGGGTCAAAAACACAACCACCAGCATGATAAACCACTGCATATTTTTTTGTTAAATCGTCAAAGTTACGAGCTCCACCATATCCATATTGCACCAAAGACATCACTAAATTTGCCTTAATTATTAATTGAGAAAAGTTATTACTGTCAAGTTCTATATGTGTTTCGATTGAGCCGAAATGGGTAGTATCAGGGATAAATTCGATTTTAATTTTGTAGTGTTCGATGATCGAGTCAACAGAGATATTCGAGTCTATTTTTAGCAATAAGTTAGAATCTGATTTCGAGTATTTGTGTCCACTCAAAACTATTGAACGATCTGGAGCGTAGTGAATCAATAATT